>CAZFGQ010000012.1:0-51010 GCA_964518675.1 uncultured Spirochaetota bacterium | reverse complement strand
AAAAAGAGCTTTGATCTGGTAATTTGCGTTCATGCACTCTGGCATTTTCCTGATATAGTTGAACAGATCGAGAGAATGAACTTTCTATCAAGGGAGTATTGCTGCATTGCTGAAAGTATAAGAGAAGAAGAAGTTGAAGATATTTACCATATACTGGGTATAGATACATACGATATTGATTATGTGTCCTACATTCTCAATATTATCCACGGACTGGAGATCATTGTAAATCTAAAAATGTTTAACACCGTAATGAGGAGGTCTGTTTCTTCTGCAATACGGATGTTTGAGAATGTTACTGGTAAATACAGGGCTGTAACCGAAAAGGATATGGAAGTAATTAAAAAATATGTTATGGATAATTCCAGTAATGGCATATATGAAAAGAATATGAGAATGGCTGTAATCTGGTGGAATGTGGAACAATAACCTGGATAAAAAGTTAATCTCACCAGATATCTGTTTTCCTTAAAACCTGAGATTCACCTTAATATATTTAGTTTTCCGGTAACAATATCGATATTGTTTCAGAGATATAAAGACCAATGTTATTTATACTTGTTAATTGAAATATTTTTAACTATTATCTTTTAAATAATTGTTGGTAAGACTTTATGACATATACATGGATATTAATTTTAACTGGCTTTTCATTTTTCATTGGTCTGGTTGCCCCTGTCGCGGGAATTGGCGGGGGAGTTCTCTTTGTGCCACTCGCTGCAGCTTTTTTCCCATTTAATATCGACTTTATCAGGGGTGCAGGACTGATCTTGGCTCTAACAAGCTCACTCACATCCACTCCCTACCTCGTTCAGAAGGGACTTGCAAACCTCAAAATAATGATCCCTCTAGTGGTGGTATCGAATATTACCGCTATAATTGGAAGCGTTGCGGGTCTCCGAATTACCAATGTGATTCAATCTGGAGAATCATGGATAATCATTTTTCTCGGTCTGATACTTGTGATGATATTTCTATTCATGATCCTGTCAAAACGCGTGGAGTTTCCAGAAGTTGATAAAGCAGATTTACTCTCACAGAGTTTGGGTCTTGAGGGCAGCTGGTACGAGCCTTCGAGGAACGAGGTAATTAATTATAAAACAACAAATTTCATTTATGGATTAATTCTGTTTGCAGGAGTCGGATTAATAGCCGGGATGTTTGGTCTAGGGGCAGGTTGGGCAAGTGTACCCGTTCTCAACCTCGTTATGGGAGCACCAATTAAAATAGCTGTTGCAACAAGCATGGCAATCATTACCGTCAATACATCCTCGGCCTCATGGATTTATATTTCAAGAGGTGCCATACTCCCAATTATATGTGTTCCCTCTGTAACAGGGATGAGTCTCGGAGCCTGGCTTGGTGCCAAAATTGCCGCAGTTGCCAGACCGATTTTCATAAAATATCTCGTTATGGGCATAATGCTTTTTGCCGGAGTCATTGACATTATCAAAGGCCTGAAAGGACTCGGTATCATATAGAAAATTGTAATAAAACATTAACAGGGATTTAAAAATGAGACCCGGAACCGATTTTGATCTTGCTGGAAAATCCTTCTCAACCGCCATCAAAATCTGTACAATCATTGGTTTAATTTTAATGATAATCTCTGGCTTCTTATACTTTCTTGGGATAAATCCTTTTCTCGATCTAGAATATGTGTTCAATCACTGGGATAAATCTTCGCACGATTTCTGGAATGAACTTTCAAGCAGGAATGCAAATCCACATGACTGGTTTTTACTAAATATAAGCAAAACAGACTCACTCAGCATAATTGGCATAATTATTCTTACCATTTCACCACTCGCTGCTCTCATAAGCATCCTTAACAAAGTGAATAAAATATATCTCTATATGACTATTATCCTGATAATTCAACTTGTATTTTCAATCTTCAAACCATTTCTCTAAACCTTGCTCCATACTGCATATTGGGTTTAGAAGAATGTTTCTCCATCATTCATTTATATAATTCGCCGGAACCATATCCAAAACGGTGAGATCGCTACAGCCAAAAATCTGGGCTAAAAAAACCAGTATCCAGAAAAATATCCTTCATCTCTATGTCTGCTGAGCGCCAACTTATAAAAAGCATGTCAAAATATCAGGCCCGGCAGTACACATCCTCCAAATTTGTACCTGATAAATTAATAATCGCTCAGAGTTGATTCTGGAATAAAACTACAGGGTAATCTTCATTCCATCTCTGGCATGGGGAATGGAAAGTTTCTGTAAATTAAAAAAAATATCTTCTTATCATATTCAGTAAAGCTCCCCGCGTTCAACACTTGTAATAGCATCCTCTATTACACCCAGGCTATAATCCATCTGATCCTCTGTTATGGTTAGGGAAGGCCTGAGGGTTATTACATTACCCTCTATTATTTTAAATGCCACACCTTTTTCCATACACTTATACATAATCATCTCGGCTTCTTTTACAGCTCTTGTTTTTCGCTTTCTATCAGTGACAAGATCTATACCAAGGTGAAGCCCAAGTCCCGCTACATTGCCAATAAGGGGATGTCTATCTTTCATTTCTTCCAGTCGTTTCAGAGCAAACTCTCCAACCTTCCTTGCATTCTCAACAAGGCCATGTTTTTCGATGTAAGAAATTTCTGCCAGTGCAGCTGTGGCACAGAGTGGATTTTTCTCATGGGTGTAATGTCCTATGGAGCGGTGCTGGAGAACGTTGTATTTATCCCTGGTGACAATCCCCGCAAAAGGTAAAAGCCCTCCACCGAGAGACTTTCCCAGAACAAGCACATCAGGAGTTACAAAATGCTGGCATGCAAACATCTCCCCCGTTCTGCCAAGGCCCTCTATTATCTCATCAAATATAAGAAGAGCCCCATACTGCTCCGCAAGATTTTTAACACCTTCCCAGTATGATTTAGTTGGAATAACGGGTGTAGCTGATATAGGTTCTCCAATAATTGCAGCTATTCCAGGCTCATGCTTCATCACATTTTCAATCTGCCGAATGCATTCTGCATTCACCTCTTCAGGATCATCAAATCCCCAAGGATTTCTGTAATAATCAGGAAAATCAACATGGATGGCTCCTGGAACCATTGGACCATATCCGCCCTTGAAATGTTCCTCTCCACCTACACTCGCCGCTGCATAACCCGCTCCATGGAAAGACCCCCAGTATGATACTGTTCTGAAGTTTTCTGTAACCTGTTTTGCAAGTGCAATCGCCATTTCGATTGCTTCAGAGCCACCTGGACAGAAAAGGCACCTCCTCAAGTCGCCAGGTGTAATCTCCGCAAGTTTCTTTGCCAGATTTATCACAGGAATATTTGTATAACGTCTTGGGGTAAATGCGAGTTGTTCATCAAGAGCTCTTTTTACAGCTTCTATTACCTCAGGATTGCTGAAGCCAGCATTATGAACTCCATTTCCATGCATATCAATGTATCTTCTGCCCTGAAGGTCCTCAATATAAATATCATAGCTCTTTGCGAGAACCTGCAGTACAGGCGTTGAAAGGCTCTGATGGATAAAGTACTCCTTATCCTCTTCAAACCACTTCCATGTGGTTTCATCAAAGTTCTGTTTCCAGTATTTTTCCCGTAAAGGGGAGACATTAATATCCCCCTGTTCCCTTCCGGATTGATTCTCACTCATTAAAACCCTCCCCACTAAGAACTATTCTCTTCCATGAATTCCTCTGCCCAATCATAAACCATCTCTATGAGGTTTTTAAGATGTTTCGAGAAGTATTTATCCCTATGGTAGATTAAAAAGAAGTTGCGTTTAAGAGACTTATCCGCGCTTGGAATCGCAACAAGTTTTTTTGTCTTAATCTCTTCTATAGCGGTATTCTTTGAAACAAGTGCTATTTCGTTTCCGTTTTCAACGACTCTTTTTATTGCCTCATTGTTTGAAAACTCAAACTTTATCTTTACATTTACATTATTTTTTCTGAGGAATGTATCAACAATATCCCTTGTCGCTGAGCCCTCCTCATGCATAACAACTATCTGATCCTGAAGATCGGAAGGATAAAAGAACTTTTTCCTTGAATACGGATGAGAGCTGGACACTATCAAGACAATACTATCCTCTACCACTTTCTGGGCAATTATCCTGGGATCATCAATCACATAAGATACAAACCCAATATCACAATTCAGGCTCACAACTTTCTGATACACCTCATCCACAGGTAATATATTTGAAGATATTCTTATATCTGGGTATTTTTTTATGTACCGTATCAGTATAAAAGGCAGATAATATGCACCAAAGGTTTCACTCGAAATAATATTGATATGACCGCTCTTTAACTGTTGAAAATCACGGATACTCTCCTCTGCCCTTGTTTCAAGTTCAAGAATTTTCTCAGCAATTGAAAAGAGGCTTTTCCCGGCATCTGTAAGCACCATTTTCTTACCGAATCTGTTGAGAAGCTTTATACCATAATAATTCTGGAGTTGCTGGATTTGTTTCGTTACTGCAGGCTGGGTAATATAAAGCTTTTCTGCCGCTCTGCTGAGGCTTCCATATTTTGCTGCGAAGTAGAATACCTTTAACTGATATAGATTCATATGTATAACATTTTATTATATAAAATATGAATATAATTACTTTGACTTAACAATATCAATTTTTATAATATATTGTCAACTGAAATTCTCACATCCTTTGTGATACCGAAGCTGTAAAATTTAGAACCAGTAGAACATAAAAAACCAGACAAAATAAACCAGTTCTTTGAAAAGTAAATTTTTACCCCTGCTATTAAAAACTTTTTGTCAAATACTGGATATAATAAATCCTGGTCTGCACTTCATTAGATATAATATACCAAAAAACAATCAAATCAGGAGTATAAAAACCATGGAAGTTCTAAAACCGGTAAAAAGAAATATCTTATTGAACCCGGGACCTTCCACAACTACAGATTCAGTTAAATATTCCCTGGTTATACCTGACATGTGTCACCGCGAAAAGGATTTCATTAAAATAATGGATGAGGTGCGAGAAGAACTCGTTAAAATAGTCCATGGCGATCCCTCAGAATATGCAGCAGTACTTTTTACTGGTTCAGGCACGGTAATTGACGATGTTTGCATAAACTCACTCGTCCCTGCAGATAAAAAACTCCTCATAATAAACAACGGATCATATGCCTCCAGAATGGTAGAAATCGCTAAACATTATGGAATAGAACATGTGAATCTCAGCTTTCCCCAGGATAAATTGCCAGATCTCAATGCCATAGAAGACACACTAAAAAAAGACAGAAAAATAGCTGTAGTGGCAGGTGTACACCAGGAAACAGGAACTGGCATTCTAAACCCAATAAAGGAAATAGGAGAAATTGTGCATAGACACGGGTGTACATTTATAGTTGATACGATATCAACATATGCGATGATTCCAATGAATATTAATGATATGAATGTTGACTTTATTATGTCATCTGCCCAGAAAGGGTTATGCGCTTTTACCGGAGTTTCATGGGTCATTGGCAACAGGAAAGAGATTGAGAAATCAAAGGACTATCCCAAAAGATCTTATTACTGCAACCTGTACAATCAGTATGAATTCTTCGAGAAAGGTGAGGGAATGCAATTTACCTCACCCGTACAGCTTATCTTTGCATTGAAACAGGCCATTAAGGAATACTGGGAAGAGGGTGAGGAGGCCCGGTGGAAACGACTCGATGAATGCTGGCAGGCTGTGCAGAAAGGCCTTAAGGAGATCGGTTTAAAAAATGTTATAGATCCAGCCATACAGAGCCATTTAGTTACCGCAGTTAAAGCTCCGGATGATCCCCGATACGATTTTTATAAGTTACATGATTACTGCTACGAGAGAGGGTTCACAATATATCCCGGGAAAATGTTTGGATTAAATACATTCAGGATATGCAACCTCGGGCAGATCATATCAAAAGACATAGATGACTTTTTTATTGTGGCAAAAGAAGCATTCAAAAATATGGGATTTGAACTCCCTATAAAGGCCTAGTTGCAACCATTGATAAAGTAGACTCGCATTTATCCCACAGAGAATAGGATTATAAATGTTTGCAAAAAACTTAATTAAGCCTTTATTATAAAAACAAACTATTTCTATCAAAAATAAAGATCCCACTAATCCAATTATACTCTTAGAAAAATCCGAAAGGAGTAGTAAAGATGAAGGATAAATTAAATCAGCAACACAAACTTGAAGGCGATATCAACATCTCCGAAAAAAGAAAAGCCTGGCAGGAGAACAACCTGAACGATGAAACTTGGAGTATTCTCAAAGAAGATGAAAGGTACTTCCTTAAACAATCCCTATCCACACCATGCCTGAATGTACTCAAAGGAGCATACGGGATATATATTGAAGACCTTCAGGGAAGAAGATACATGGATTTTCACGGTAATAACGTCCATCAGGTTGGTTTCGGAAATCCCTACGTAATAGAAGCTATTAAAAAACAGCTTGATGAACTTCCATTTTGTACAAGAAGGTACACAAATAAGATTGCAATTGAGCTTGCAAAAAAACTTGCAGAACTTGCACCAGGTAATCTTAATAAAGTTCTGTTTGCACCGGGAGGAGCCGAAGCTGTCAGCATGGCTATAAAGCTGGCCAGAGTTTATACGGGAAGATACAAAACTATTTCAATGTGGGATTCATTCCATGGAGCCACCCTGGATACTATCTCCATTGGTGGCGAAGCTGTATTTCGCCAGGATGCAGGTCCCCTCATGTGTGGGACAGAACATGTTCCGCCTCCGGATTCTTATAGAAGATTTATGGACATAGGAACCCCAGAAGAGTGGGAGATACTCTGGGCAAGGTATATCGAATATATACTGGAAAAAGAAGGTGATATAGCAGCAGTGATATCTGAACCAGTTAGATCAACCCCCTATGTGCCTTCAAAAGAATACTGGCGGATCATAAGAGAAGCGTGTAATAGACATGGTGCCCTCCTTATATTTGATGAAATACCACACGCCCTTGGCAGGACAGGTAAATGGTTTACATGCCAGAATTTCGATGTTGTTCCAGATATACTGTGCATAGGCAAGGGGCTTGGGGGTGGGGTTTTCCCCATGGCAGCAATCATAGCCAACGAGAAACTTGACGTTGCAGCTGACAGGGCACTTGGACACTTTACACACGAGAAAAGCCCGGTTGGAGCTGCTGCAGGACTGGCTACAATAAAATATATTGAGGATAAAGATTTGCTGAATCATGTCAATGAGGTGGGAAGATTTGCCCTGGAAACGATGAACAGTATGAAGGATAAACATGAGATAATAGGCTCTGTAAGGGGAATTGGACTTTTACTTGGTATAGAACTTGTTAAAAACAGGACTTCTCGTGAGCCGGCAATTGAAGAAGCCGAAGAGGTCATGTACAGGGCCCTCTCAAAAGGTCTAAGTTTCAAACTAACCATGGGGAATATTCTAACATTAACACCGGCACTGACAATTACAAGGGAAGAAATGAAAAAGGCACTTGAAATAATTGAAGAATGTATAGTTGAAATCTCCTAGAATAACCAATCCGTAACCCTCTCAATATCTTTTATAACTAAAATTTATACTTCTTATGAAATTTATTCTATTGACAACAGCTTTGTAGGTGGTAAAATAAAAAAAAATTTGTGGCAATGACATTTAATCGATAAAATCGATAAAAATGTTATTTAATTTTCAAAAATTTTAAAAATAACGTTAAAGGAGGGTAAGTCATGAAGAAAAAACTTCTCTATGCTCTGCTTGCTATAGTGGTATTATTTGCTTTTAGTGCTTCATTCATTTTCGCCGAAGGTGCAAAGCCATCGGAGAAAAAGTTTAACCCAAATCCTGACACTCTTGTTTACGCTGCAATGTCTCAGGAAAGAGCACCTGTTGTAGCGAAACGTATCGAACCGCTTATGAACTACATCAGCAAGGTAACCGGTAAGAAAGTCGAGGTCTATCTTACCACATCTTATGCAGCCCAGATTGAGGCAATGCTTGGTGGATTTGCTCATATAGCCAATTTCGGTCCATTTGCATACGTAATGGCAACCGAAAAGGACCCCGACCTTGAAGTTTTTGCAACCTATGTGGTAAAGCCAATGCCACAGTACTTTGTACCGGGTGGTCCAAAATATGTTGGTATCCTGGTAACAAAGAAAGGTTCGCCATATACCACTATTGAGAGCTTGAAAGGGCAGGATGTTGCCTTCCCTGATCCCGGTAGCACCTCCGGATGGCTTGTTCCAAATGTTCTGTTTACAAAAGAGATCGGCATGTCACTGGATGATTATTTCGGAGAGCTTGTATTTGCAGGCTCACATGATGCCGCCATACTGGCTGTACTTGAGGGTAAAGTCGCTGCCGCATTCACCTGGGATTCAGCTCCGTACAGGTTATGGAAGCGTGGAGAAATGGGAGAACCTAGTAAAGAGATTAACGTTTTGTGGGTTTCACCTGACATACCTCTCGACCCATACACCTACAGAAAGAGCCTTAATCCAGATCTTAGAGCCAAAATCAAAAAAGCTTTTCTCACATGGCATGAACAACCCGAATCGAAGGCATTCTTTGAGTCAATTGGAGGCACGAAGTTTGTAGAAATGAAAGATTCTGACTATGATGTTATAAGAGAACTCTATGAAGCAAAGAAAAAGATGAAGATTGAATAGAAACTCTGGAGTTAAAAATTAAGCAGTGATACAATCTGGATGAAAGGGGGAAAACGTGAGGATGCGTTTTCCCCTATTTTCTAAATAGACGGAATAGAACTGAGTAGAGAAATGCTGATTATAACTGATATAATAAAAGGAAAATAATCAGACTTTGGTACAGTAAATAAAGATGGGCAATAATGACAAATACCAATCCTTTATAAATAATTTACTCGACAATCAAATAAACTGAGAGGCAAAAAAATGGGAAAAACCTTACAACAACCCCGACAAGAAGAAAAAAGTACAGAGAAAAAAAGAAAACCGGTACTAGTGGTAAAAAACATTAAAAAAACCTATCCAAGTGGTGAAATGGCTTTAAAAGGAGTAAGTCTAGAGGTATACGAAGAGGAGTTCGTGGCTCTTATCGGATTAAGTGGAGCAGGTAAATCCACACTATTACGTTGTATAAACCGTCTTGTTGAACCCGATTCTGGCGAAGTGTATCTTGATGGAGTTGAGATCACAAGCCTGGATAAAAAGAGCCTGAGAAAAGCACGTCGGGATATGGGGATGATATTTCAGGAGTTTAACCTTGTTGAAAGACTTACAGTACTGCAAAACATACTGACCGGTCGACTTGGATACATAGGTTTCTGGAGAAGTCTATTTAGAAAATTCCCGAAAAAAGATATCCAGAGGGCAATAGAGCTGAGCGAGCTGGTTGGAATGAAGCCGTATCTTTACAAGAGAGCAGACAAATTGAGTGGCGGACAGAGGCAGCGTGTTGGAATAGCAAGGGCATTGATTCAGAATCCAAAATTCCTCCTCGTGGACGAACCTACCTCCAGCCTTGACCCGGCAATCGGTCATGATGTGATGGACGAGTTTCACAGGACAGCAAAAATACTCGGGGTACCCGTCCTCGTCAGCATCCATGATGTTAATCTTGCTCTGGAGTATGCTGACAGAATTATTGCAATGAGAGATGGTAAGATAATATTTGATGGACTTGCAAAGGATGTAACCCGGGAAAAATTAAGTGAGATCTATCAATACGAAATATAATTTTAAGTAAACCTCATTATCTTGGAAAAGGAGCTATAAGTGAATACTGTGCAATACGCACCATCAAAAATTAAAAAAGCGCTTGTAATAAGTTCTATTCTTCTGGTATTTCTAGCACTCCTTATCTGGTCAGCATACGGAGTCCTTGTAAGAGATACAAACTGGAGTAAAATCGGTACCATTGAACAGGTCTGGAGAGCAATAACAAGGTTTTTCCCACCAACATGGAGTTATGTATTACAACTCGGAAAGCCAACACTCGACACATTTCTCATTGCTCTTCTCGGTACTTTCATAGCACTTGTGCTTTCCATTCCAGTTGCATGGTTTGCCGCAAGAAACTTTACTCCTTTTTTTCCAATAACCTACCCTCTCGGTAGATTTATAATGACAATTTCCCGATCTGTACACGAGGTTGTATGGGCATTGATATTCGTAGCCGCAGTCGGTCTGGGACCATTTGCCGGAATAATAGCACTGGGAATGAGATCAGTGGGTTTCACGGCAAAACTAACAGCCGAACAGATAGAGAATATCGATTATAGACCCATAGAAGCTATAAGAGCCGTTGGTGGAAGCCCTTTCCAGGTATTCATGTACGGTACGGTTCCTCAGGTTTTGCCACTTTTCATTGGGACTGCGATTTTCCAGTGGGATATAAATATTCGACGTGCAACAATCATAGGAATCGTAGGTGGCGGAGGACTGGGACTCGTATTCAGCCAAAAGATGGCAGCCTACCAGTACACACATGCAACTGCCTGTCTGGTAGCTATTCTAATCCTGGTCCTGGTTGGTGAATATACATCAACACGCTTAAGAACACTCATTCAATAAGTATGCTATCAAACTATCGTCTTGTGCTGAGGAGAATAGGTAATGGGAAATAAAGTAACGCTTAAAAAATCAGATGGTGAAGCTCTGGTAATGGAGATTTCCGTCTGGAAAAAAGTATTACGTTATATAGCAGTTCTTCTTTTTATAACTTTTTTATACTGGTCTTTTCAGTATCTGCATATACCACTGAGACGATTTTTTACAATGTGGGGACCTATAGGATACAAATTTTATCAGCTTTTTCTTCCCCCTGATATTGGTTACATAAATAATCCCAAGTTACTTCGATCTATCGTGCAGACTTTTCAATTAGCATTCCTCGGAACTGTTGTTGGTCTTATAATATGTGTGCCTCTTGCCTGGTTTGCTGCAATTAATCTTACGCCAAGCAAGTTTATCCTGTACCCGATAAGTCGAGCGATAATAATCCTTTCTCGTTCAATCTATGAGATAATCTGGGCTATTCTTTTCACAATGATACTCGGATTCGGACCGCTTGCAGGCACATTAACCTGTATCCTGGCAACAGTTGGTTTTTCTGGAAAGTTAATGGCTGAGGAAGTAGAGGCTATAAAAATGGGACCAATAGAAGCCATAAGGGCAGCTGGGGGAAACGAGTTTGATGTTTTTCTATACGGTATACTTCCCCAGGTTAGAGTAGCATGGGCAGGAATATCAATTTATTCCTGGGATTCAACCTTTAGATTGGCAACAATCCTCGGTTATGTTGGGGCAGGTGGAATTGGGGTATATCTCAGGGAAACAATTGAGACTCTTGAATATGCCAAAACAGGTATGACAATGATCGTAATTATTGGCCTTGTAATCGTTAGCGAGTTGATTTCAGCATATGCTCGCAAAAAAATAATGTAATAAAAATTAGACACAATACCCTAATAAAAATCTAATTATTGGCATTCGCAAAATGGTGTGTAACACATTGTAAAATTATTAAGAGGGTATTGTGTTTTTTTATTTATAACTAATATTTATAAAGCATATAAATATAATTATTTTGACGAATAGTTGCTTAATTAATAAAATCAATTGAAAACAAATCAAATTAATCAGGAGGTAATATGGGTAGAGAACCATTTTTCAGGAGAAAGACAGCAATCTCCTATAAGACTGAAGAAAAGACAGTGCTTAGAGGTTACAACCTCAGTGAACTGGCTGAAAAAGGTTACACTTTCTGTGATGCGCTTTTTGTACTTTTTCAGGGGAGAATACCAACAGAAGAAGAAGAAAAGATGCTTGAATATGAAATGGGCGAGTTTCTTGAGCATTCAATGTCACCATCAGCAGCATCTGCCATTGCTGTTATTGCAGGAAGACCAATGTTACCGGCAGCAGTTGCGGCAGGCGTGATGACCTTTGGTGGCGCTCATGGTCCCGGCGCAGCTCACGGCTATATGATGAACAAGTATCTCGAACGGGCAATTAAAGAAGGAAAAACTATAGATGAAATGGCTAAAATCTGCGTTGATGAATATCTTGATGCCGGAAGACCGGTGATGGGATTTGGTCAGCCTCAGCACACGGATGGCGATCCCAGGGCTGAACCAACTCACATAAAACAGGAAGAGTTAAAGGTGGATGGGGTATATCTCAAATTTCAAAGGGCACTGGAAAAACACTTCTATGCCAGAAGAAAAGCAGAGGGAAGAAAATACGTCGCCGTAAACATGATTGGGGCTGGAAATACAGCATTGGCAGATCTTGGTTTTTCTCCAAATGCAGCCTGGTGTGTTGGGACACTTACAAGAGGGTACAGTTGCGCAGCCCATGCATTGTACAACATGAAGAAAGGCAGGGCATGGGCAGCATCAAAAAATGAGCCAATGGTACAGATGCTTGATCTATCCATGATCAAGTATGTAGGTCCTGAAGACAGGGATGTACCGTCTCAGGAGGAACGTCAGGAGTATGCAAAAAAACAACTGGAGGAGGGGGAATATAAAAAATGGGTGATATAAAAAAGAAAAAACTGCCTGGGAACCTCTACGATCCCAGGTTGAGATATGACTATGAAAATAGAGAAAGAGGGACTGTGCCTCCCGACACAACACGTGAGCCTTTCAGATGGGTATCCGAAATTGCATATAAAAATGTTCACAGGATAGTAGCAAGGGGATACGATACAACAGAACTGGTGGAGGCTGGTTATGGATTTGCCGATATGATTTTCATAGATTTCCAGGCCCGAATCCCCTTGATTGAAGAAGTTAAGATGCTCAATTACATAATGATCCTGAGCCTCGAGGATGGATTATCCTCTCCCGCTGCAATATCCAGAATAGTCGCAAAGTCAAATGTGTATCTTACCCAGGCAGCAGGGGCCTCCATACTTGCTTTCGGGCATGCTTACGGAGCATTCAGCGCTTTTGGAAACATGCTTGATAAATATCTTTCCATGGTTGAGAAGGGTGAAAAAACAGAAGAAGAAGCAGTTTCTCTCCTTGTCAAAGAGAATATGGGAAAGGAACACTTTGGTGTCTCAAACCTGATGCTAAAAGATCCTGCTGCTAAAAGAATATTTGCCAGGGCTGAAAAACTTGGTGTTGCAAGAAAATATATACCATTTATGAAAAAGGTAGTTGAAGAAGCAAAAAAGCAGAGCAAAGAGGAAATAGATCTCGACATGCTTGGGGGAATAGGAGCTGCTATGATGGACCTTGGCTTTACCCCTGAAGCAACATGGGCAATAATAGCTGTAACGAGGAGTTACGGTGCAGGTGCACACTGGCTTGAAGAAGTTGAACGAGAAGGTTTCGTAAGATACGGAGAAGTCCTCACACCAAAGGAAGACTACGATGGACCTGAGGAAAGACCGGTACCATCTCTTGAAGAGAGAAAAAAGATGGCAAAACCTTTCAAGGCAGAGACTCTTGAAGAATGGATGAAAAAGAGAGAGGAAATGAAAAAATTGTACGGAAGTGGACACAGTATTGTTGAAGAAATAGAAGATCCAAGAAAACTCCCAAAGAAAAAGAAATAAAAAAGAATTGAAAAAAGTCTAAACAAACAATTAAAAAATAACTACAGGAGTTAACAATATGATAGATGATGTAAAAGAATTGTACAGACGTGCGCGTAAAGCATTTGAAATAATAGAGTTCTGGCCGCAAGAAAAAGTTGATGAAATGGTTGCAGCAGTGGGTTGGATGTTACAAAAAGATGATGTTGCAAGAGAGCTTGGAACAATGGCAGCAGAGGAAACCCAGATGGGAGTGGCAGAGCATAAAATAGCAAAGCAGAAAAGCAAGGTAAGGGGTGCAATGTGGGATATGAAGGGTGTAAAAACCTGTGGCCTTGTCAGAGAAGATAAGAAAAAAGGGTTAAAAATATATGCAAAACCCATAGGAGTTGTGGCCAATATTACACCTGTTACTAATCCAACAGCCACCCCATCATTTATTGGACTCAACCTGCTAAAAACCAGAAATGCAATGATCGTTTCTCCTCATCCCAGAGCCAAACGTTGTACATACAGAACCGTAGAGTATGGAAGAAAGGCCCTAAAAAAGGTAGGGGCACCCGAAGATCTTTGGTTATGCATAAAAGAACCTTCCTATGAAAAAACGCAGGAACTGATGAGAAATGTGGACTTTGTAATCGCAACTGGTGGTGCTGCTCTTATAAAGGTTGTTTATGCTGCTGGAAAACCAGCACACACTGTAGGTGCTGGTAATGTCATCTCAATAATTGATGAATCCGCCAATGTTAAAGAAGCAGCAAATAAAATAATGAGATCAAAAACTTTCGACAACGCCACATCCTGCTCATCAGAAAACGCAGTGGCAATCCACGAGAATATATACGACGAAATGATAAAGGCATTAATTGACGAAGGTGGATACATGTGTACTACAGAGGAGCGGGAAAAACTCAGAAAAACACTATGGCCAGATGGTGAAACTTTAAACAGGGATATTGTTGCTAAACCAGCCGAATACATAGCAAATGCAGCGGGATTTAAGGTTCCTGAGGGAACAAAATTTCTCATGGTTATTGGAGAAAAAATAGGCCCGGAGGATAGATTTTCGGGGGAAAAGCTCTCAGTTGTGCTGACCGTATGGAAGTGGAATGACTTCAGCGAAATGGTAGAAAGAATGAAAAAAATGCATAAATTTTCAGGCGAGGGACATTCCGCTTCAATCCATACAAATAAACCAGAGCAGATTGAAGAGTTATCATTAAAAGCAAATGTAGGCAGGGTAGAGGTTAATATGCCCCATTGTCTCGTTAATAGCGGCAGCTGGTACAATGGTCAACCTTTCACAACAACAATTGGATGTGGCACATGGGCAGGAAATATGACCAGTGATAATATAAACTGGAGACACATGTTAAACTACACGTGGACATCAGTACCAATACCTGAGTACGTACCCTCTGATGAGGAGCTGTTTGGTGATTATCTGAAAAAGTGGGGAAGGGATTAAAATTGGAAAGAGTTAAAGCAATTATCTTTGATTTTGGGCAGACTCTGGTTGATGCATCAGAAGGTTTTAGAATAGCTGAAAAAGATGCCCAGAAAAAAATATTTAACGATCTCGGACTTGAGGACTGGGAGGGTTTTATTCATGTATATCGCAGTGAAAGAAAAAGATATCACAACAAAAAAATATTTCATCGAGTTCCATTCTGGAAGGCCATTTACCACCGCTACAAAAAGGAACCAGAATATTCAAAACTCATAGAGTGGGAGGATGAATACTGGGAGACTGTTGATAAAAATAGAAGCTTATTTCCTGAAGCAAAGTTTGTAATAAGTGAACTAGCCAGAGAGTATAAACTGGGTATTGTAACTAACTCTCCCAGGGAAGGAAGAGTGGGACCGGGCTCAATAAAAGAGTATAACGAAATTGGAATATATTTTGATGCTATTGTCATAGCGGGTAATGAAAATATACCGCCAAAACCAGACCCGATCCCCTTTAAGATCTGTCTTTCCAGACTGGAAACTTCGCCCTCCCAGGCTGTTTTTGTCGGTGACGATCTGGAAATAGACATTTATGGAGCACTCAAAGCAGGTATTAAACCCATCTGGATCCAGCATAGAATGGTTAAAAGGAAATGGGAAAAACCCTCTATTGAAGTACCAATTATCCATACACTTGATGCATTACTTTCTATCGAAAAACTCCTTGATTTACAGGTCATAAAATAGTACAGGTCAAGTTGTAAAAGTTAACTAACCATGAGAGAAGTATATTTTTGATAAATATTAATATTAAAATCCACATAAAAGAGATGTCGGATGTTTTCTGGAATAAAAAACAGAATCAGGTCAAATAAATGGCTGGTTGGAGCCTCAATTACCCATATGATGATTGATGGCTTTTCAGTCATGATGTATCCAATCCTGCCATTAATAGCCATGGATTTTAATCTCAGTCTTTCAAAAATAGGTGTATTGAGAACCTCCTATTCATTTTCTTCATCTGTTCTTCAATTTCCACTTGCCCTTATTTTTGAAGGTTTAAACGAAATCTGGATACTTCTTCTCGGATTAATATGGATCTCAATCGGATTCGTTGCAATGGGTTTTTCAAAATCTTTTCTTATTCTTCTGATACTTTCAATTGTTACAGGAATAGGAGGTAACCTTCAGCACCCAGTTGGAAGTGCTTTCATATCACGATTATATCCAGAAAAAAAGAGGGGTAGTGCAATTGGCGTGCTGAATTTTTCAGGCGATTTTGGCAAGCTTATTTTCCCCTTACTTGTAACTGGCATTCTCATCTGGTTTAACTGGCACTGGTGCCTGACTATCCTAGGTGTTTTAGGAATTGTTACATTTTTCATGCTGGAGCTAATCTTATTGGCCTCTGGTATTGGTAAATTAAAAGGCAATGAAAAATCAAGAAAAGGTAAACTTATCTTTGCTCTTGAAAATCATGGGGCATTCGTTTCTCTTTCTTTTATCGGCGTCATCGATGGTATAACAAGGAGCGCACTTTTAACCTACATTCCATTTTTATTTGTAGATAAGGGTATCTCGCCCGAAAAGGTTGGATTACTCCTAACAATTCTCCTTATTGGCGGGGCAACCGGTAGACTTGGCTGTGGATTTCTCGTTGATAGATTTGGCAGTATATTAATGATCGTTATAACAGAGTTTTTCACAGCCATTTCCATTTTCACCCTTCTAATTATTCATCCGCTACTCCTCATACCACTACTCATTTTCTGTGGTTTTATGGTAAATGGAACATCAACAGTGATCTATACAACTATAGCCAGCACGATAAAATCTGAAACTCGAGAAAGTGGGTATGGATTATTCTTTACAATATACCTAATAGCAGAGGCCGTAGGACCTTTGCTATTTGGATTAATTGGAGATGCCATGGGATTATCCATGGTATTTATCACGCTTTCACTCATATCAACCCTGATAATTCCAATAGCACTATATTCCAAAAGATTTCTTTAAAACGAGATCTTTGAAAAATTCCTCCTTAACAAAGGAAAAAAATGAATTACGGAAGAAAAACTCCTTCAATGAGCCAGGGATAGCAAGATTCCCGCAGCAATTGCCGAACCAATTACACCGGCAACATTTGGCCCCATTGCATTCATCAGTAAAAAATTCGATGGGTCTTCCTCCTGACCTATTTTTTGAGCAACCCTTGCAGCCATTGGTACAGCTGAAACACCTGCAGCTCCGATTATGGGATTAACCTTACCCTTTGTGACAAGACACATGAGCTTTCCCAGAAGAACTCCAGATGCAGTTCCAAGTGCGAAGGCAAACAATCCAAGAAGCGTAATAAAAAGTGTTTTGACCGTGAGAAATTCAGCGGCTGACATTTTTGCTCCAACCGAAATACCAAGGAATATTGTTACAATGTTAATCAGTTCATTCTGTGCAGTTTTGGCCAGTCTATCTACCAC
Source organism: uncultured Spirochaetota bacterium (assembly GCA_964518675.1). Classification (GTDB taxonomy): domain Bacteria; phylum Spirochaetota; class B62-G9; order B62-G9; family CAZFGQ01; genus CAZFGQ01. The sequence goes on along the minus strand of CAZFGQ010000012.1, from coordinate 33,561 downwards.
ACCGCATTCTTTCAACAGGTTACCAAGCATGAGCATTCCTATAAGCGGAGTAGATTGAGGTATCAGAAGAGCAGAGATTATTGTTATTATTATTGGAAAAACTATCTTAATTTCTTTTGGAACTGGTTTCACAGAAGACATAACCACAGAACGTTCTTTTTTTGTTGTCAGAAGCCTTATAATAGGTGGCTGAATTATGGGAACCATTGCCATATAAGAATACGCGGCCACGGCTACCGGGCCAAGCAGATACTCGGCAAGTCTTGAAGTTAAATAAATTGCAGTTGGTCCATCCGCCCCACCAATAATCGCTATTGACGCTGCCTCATTGAAATCAAACCCAAGGGCCTTTGCACCGAGAAGTGTACCAAATATTCCAAATTGAGCCGCTGCCCCCAGTAGAAAGGTATGAGGTTTCGAAAGCAGGGGTGTAAAATCCGTCAGGGCACCTATACCAAGGAAAATGAGCGGTGGGAAGACACCTGATTTAACCCCGTAATATATATAGTATAAAAGCCCACCCTCCGACATCAACTCCGCCTTTGGTAAGTTAACCAGAATTGCGCCAAAACCAATAGGGATAAGTAGCAGGGGCTCATATTTTTTCCGAATCCCAAGATATATCATGAAAATACCAACAAAAATCATTAATATATTTTTCCATGTAGCAGCGTAATACCCACTTTGTGTAATAAATCTTTCTATCAGGTAGCCCATTTACTTCAACCTGAACTATTTAATTAACAGAAGTGGCTGATTTAATGAAACTGTTTCCCCTTTTTTCACATATATTTCTTCAACCACCCCGGTCTTATGAGCATGCACATCGACATACATTTTCATTGCTTCAACCACCATTACCACCTGTCCCTTCTCCACCCGGGTGCCCTTTTTAACTTTAACATCTTCTACAATACCCGTCATAGGTGACAGCAAATTCCCCTCATCCCTACTACCCTCCTGAAGTTTCGCCTCTGTGGGTGTTAGAGACACGGTAAGATCAGACCTGGTTGCCACCTGTGATTCTTTTTTTTCATTGCCTGCCTCAGGGATCAAACTTACATGATAGATTGCTCCTTCATTTTCAATAATTAATTCATTCCCCACCTGTTCAATATTCACCGTATACACCTTATTATCAAACTGGAAACGTATCTTTTTCTTCATTTTCAGTTCCCTGCTTGTATTTACAGCTTAAAATGTACCCGTTTTTTTTGCCTGCAAGGTGTGTAGAATTACCCAGCCCTCCTTTTTCTCATTTTTCCTCCTCTTCCACAACAGTGCCCTCGATGGCTGTTCATTCTTCTCCTGAGAAAGGTATGCCGCAACTGCAGCAAGAAGCCATCCAGGTATTTTATCATTGTCATTGTTTGTGGCATTCCTGGAAAAGCTATCATTTTCATCCTTCACAGATTTTCTTGCCCTCCCTCCGGCTTTCTTGGGTACCAATACACTCAATCCAGCCATCACCAGGCTTAAAAATCCGAGAAAGACAAAAACCACCCCCATTCCAAGAAATGCCACCATAATAATATTCAGATAGTTATCCATATTCATATCACCAATCCTCAAAGTGGGCAATTCCCATGTTTCTTAGAAGGTCTGTCTTCTACCTTATTTATAATCATCTCGAGGGATCTTACGAGTTCAATACGGGAATCCTCAGGGTGAATTATCTCATCCACAAGCCCATAACCAGCCGCAACATATGGATTCATAAATGTCTCTCTATATTCCTTAATTTTCTGTGCTCTTACCTGCTCTTTATCCTTTGCCTCAGCAATCTCTCTTTTAAATATTATATTCGCAGCACCTTCACCTCCCATTACAGCAATCTCAGCCGTCGGATATGCAATAACCCTATCATAGCCAATTGATTTTGAGGCCATGGCAACATATGCTCCACCGTATGCCTTTCTTATCACCAGAGCTATTTTGGGAACCGTTGCCTCTGCAATCGCATACAGTATCTTTGCCCCATGTCTAATAATTCCACCATGTTCCTGGGATACCCCAGCAAGAAAACCTGGGACATCCACCATAGAGATAATGGGAATATTAAAAGCATCACAGAATCTTATAAACCGAGCTGCTTTATCCGAAGCATTTATATCAAGTGAGGCAGCAAAATACATCGGCTGGTTTGCAAAAATCCCGACTGTTCTGCCCCCAAGTTTTGCAAACCCCACAACCACATTTGGCGCATATTCTGAATGAACCTCAAGAAATGAATCCTTATCAAAGATTAAATCTATAAATCTCCTGATATCGTACGGCTGCTTTGGATCCTCTGGTAAAATATCCAGACATTCTGGCACCTTCCTGTCAACAGAATCAGTGACTTCAGACACCGGCGGCAGCTCACTATTATTTGAGGGTAGATAACTCAGCAATGTTTTTAGAAAAGAAAAGCATTCCTTTTCATTTGAAAACCTGAAGTGGGCATTCCCGCTTTTATTACAGTGGACCCGCGCTCCACCAAGATCTTCATGAGATATTACCTCCCCCGTAACAGCTTTAACAACCTGTGGTCCAGTAATATACATATTACTTACTCCATCAACCATCAGTACAAAATCAGTAATGGCCGGAGAGTACACAGCTCCTCCAGCACACGGACCAAGAATCACAGAAATTTGAGGTATTACACCAGATGAAAGTGTATTGGCTTTGAAGATCTTTCCGTATCCATCGAGAGAAAGTATTCCTTCCTGGATTCTCGCCCCGCCAGAATCATTTATCTGAATGAAAGGAGCACCGTTCTTAAAAGCAAGCATAATTATTTCAGTAATTTTTCTTGCATGCATCTCACCGAGGGAACCTCCAATAACCGTAAAATCCTGAGCCACACAAAAAACCTGCCTACCATTTACAGTACCGCTCCCTCCTATAACACCATCCCCGAAGAAACGTTTCCCCTCCATCCCAAAATCTGTACATCTGGTCTGGATATAGGATTGATGTTCTATAAACGAGCCAGGATCGAGAAGCAACTCAAGTCTTTCCCTGGCTGTTAATTTTCCCTTTTCATGCTGTGCCTTTATTCTTTCGTATCCACCGGCCTTCAGTTTTATATCTTTATTCTCGTAAAACCTCTTAAATATTGCCTCTCGGGTCATTTATTCTTTCTTTTTATTGGAATTAGCTTCTTTTACTCAAAAATATTTTAATCCGCCATGGTAATATGTGTCAAAATAATAATATTTATAGATTTGATAAATTAAAGTTATATTTAATTGTATTTCCTTTGTTTATATTTACTATAAATATTATTCTTTTGACATAATTTCACTTTAATCTTATTTATTTGGATAGACTGAAAACTCTGTTGATTTAAAAAGCATGGTATATTCTGAATGCCAGGAAACAAATAAACATTGGTAAAACCAGTGAAATAAAATATCAGACCTGTTTAAAACATTTTTTACGAATAATCTATAAAAAAGCAGAGCCCCACAGCTATGGGAGGACACATCTGACAATGGATTAAAGGCTTAAGGAGGTAGCATGAATATACTATGTGTTGGTGGTGCAGGCCAGATTGGGCGTGAAGCTGTAATTGACCTTCTTGAACATAGCGATTTTGAGAAAATAGTAATAGGGGATGTTGAAGAAAAAAATGCCCTGAAGCTGATTAAACAACTTGGGGATAAAAGACTTGATTTTACCACCGTAGATATCACTGATCCAGAAAAGTCAGCCAGTATATTCAGAAATTTCGATGTGGTATTTGGAAGTCTGCCAATAAAATATGATGATTTATTTGTTAGCGCAGTTGTAAAAGCCGGAGTAAGTGGTCTGGATATAACGGGAATGGGAAAAACATACTTTCAGTATGATGGAGAAGCAAAAAATAAAGATATAATCTTTGTTCCGGGTGTTGGCATGACACCGGGCACCACAAATGTTCTTGCAAGGTATATATGTGATCAGATGGATGAGGTTAACGAGATATATATAAGCCATGGTGCATTCAGGGCTATTGCATTGTCACCAGGACTCAGCTCAACCACATTTATTGAGTATGATCCAGATATCCCGGATAGAGTAATATATGAAAATGGTAAGTACATAAAAGTTCCACCTTTTCACGGAGAAAAGTTGATCGAACTACCTGAACCTTTTGGAGTTCTTCCTCAGTATATCATACCCCATCCAGAGTGTTTTACCCTTCCAAGATACATTAAAGGCGTAAAAAGAATCGAGGTCAGGGGAACATGGCCTTCTAAAAACATGCGTTTTGTTAGGGCACTTTACGACTACGGTTTCTTGAGAAATGAGAAAATAAAAATTGAAGGAATAGAGATAGGAGCACTTGATTTTATAATGAGTTATCTATCCAAAGTTCCAGAGGGAAAAGAGAGTGACATATGGGGTTACTCACTCCACGTCGAGGTAATTGGTAAACGAAATGGCAGAAAAGCAAAACACATTGTTACAACCGCCAGCCCTTCGGGTAACTTACCTGGATGGGAAGGGGCAAGAGCCTATACAAGAAGTGTTGGCATCCCTCTTTCAATTGGTGCTCAGTTAATCTCAAAAGGTAGAATAAAAGAAAAAGGCATTGTAGCCCCTGAGGGAGCCTTCGATCCTGTTGAGTTCATAGGAGAGCTGAGAAAAAGAGGCATAAGAATTTTTGAAAAAATAGAAGAAGAAGACGAGATTTCTTAAATCACAATCATTTCTCAATATTGGGGACCATACCTTTCGATTGCCTGTCAGCGGCGAAAAACACCATTTAAAAAACTAAAGCAAAAATTATAACTAATATTTATTAAAACTATAAAAATAATTACTTTGACAGATATATTTTTTCCGATAAATTGAAGCTGATAGATTTAAACATATTCAATAGCTCACTAATCGATTTTTTAGAACTTTATTAACATGATGGAGGAGTGGAATGGCAGATTTCTTTGATATGTTCGAAAGGGCACTTAAAGGTCCCGTGATGAGCGAAAGTGATTTTGAGATGCGGAGATTCATGCCCAAGGTACACGAGCTGGTCAGGAAGTACGAAATAAAGTTCGATAGAGAGAACCCTGTACCTTCTGATGAAACACTAGTGGAGAATCTCTTCAAAGCAGCAGTTGAACTTGTAAAAGAAGTTGGATTTTACTGCACAGATACAAATCGGGTCATGGAATTCAGTGAAGAAGAAATACACGATAGGATCAGAAAAGCAAAAGGTGTTTGTTATGCCGGGGAAGGCAAAGATGCCGGTATTTTTGGTACAAGAAAGCCAGATGAGAAAACCCTCCCATGGATGCATGTGGGTTCCGGGATTGTAATTTCCTCAAAAGACCTGATGTATAACCTTATAGAATCCTATGCTCAGATAGAAGAAGCAAATTCCATAAGTATCTCATCCCTTGACAGTATAAAGGGCTTTTCAGTAACAGCAGGTTCTCCGGTAGAACTCTATGCAGCTATCGAGGGTATTAAGGTTGGTAGAGATGCCCTGAGAAGAGCCGGAAGACCAGGTCTTCCCATTATGAATCTGATTTCAACTGCTGCCTCAGCGGTTACCACAATCGGAGCCTCTGCTGCGCAATTTGGGCTTCGTCCAACCGATGGCTGGCTCTGTGGAGCAATCTCAGAGATGAAAATAGATTTTGGAGCTTTGAACAAAGTCGCATACCTTCTCAACTGGGGAGCTAACATCGGAGCCGAAACCAGCCCAATACTTGGAGGTTATGCAGGAGGTGCTGAGGGCACAGCGATTGTAAGCACAGCTTATATACTAATGGGCATTCTGGTATTTATGGGGAATTACCAGCTCACATTTCCTGTTCATTTCAGATATGGGTGTTCTTCCACAAGAGACATTCTTTGGGCAGTGGCAACAAGTTGCCAGGCAGCAAGTAAATACATTCCCATGCCTGTGATTTGGCTCGGTTATATGTCTGGAGGACCTGGGACAGAACACTATTTTTATGAAGCCGCAGCCCATATATTAACCTCTGTAACATCGGGGGCTCCCTCGGTACAAACTCCCCATCCGGCAAAGGCCGTAAAGGTTGATGGGATAACTCCAATTGAGGCAAGATTCGCAGTCGATATGATAAAAGCATCTTCCAAACTCACAAGGGCACAGGCAGGTGAGCTTGTAAATAGACTTCTCGAAAAGTATGAAACAAGAATACCGGAAGCACCTGAAGGTAAGACATACCAGGAGCTTTACGATATATCCACCGGGAAACCCAAGGATGAATATCTGAAACTTATGGACAATGTAAAGGAAGAACTTGTCAGGATAGGTATACCGATAGAGTAGGCTATTATATTTAAATAGATATGTTAATACCATACATACAGATATTACCAGCTGGATACATACAGGAGTCACAAATACCAACAGGAGGTAAAAATGGCGAATAATGAAATCTATAAAAAGCTCTCAGATGCAGTGGTCATTGGCGACCAGGCTTCGATAAAAACATATGCAGAAGAAGCCCTGAAGGCTGGAATCGATCCTCTCGATGCCATTGAGAATGGGCTATCCAGAGGCATGAAAATAGTAGGAAACAAGTTTATGAATGGAGAGCTATTTCTTCCAGAGATGCTTATGGCTGCAGATGCATTCAATGCTGCTATGGAAGTCTTTAAACCAGCAATAGAAGCTGGGAAGAAGCAACTGCATAGTTCCGGAAGGGTAGTACTGGCCACCGTAAAGGGAGATATACATGCAATTGGGAAAAATATCGTGGCAACTGTTCTTGAGACCAATGGATTTGAAGTGATTGATCTCGGTGTTGACCAGCCCTCACTCGAGATTATTGAACAGGCAAAGAAAAACAATGCAGACATAATAGCTCTTTCAGCTCTTATGACGACAACAATGCCCGGACAAAAAGAGGTAATCGATATGCTAAATGAACTTGGTCTCAGACAAAATTTTAAAGTCGTCGTGGGTGGCGGTCCTGTAAATGAGGAGTGGGCCGAAGAAATCGGGGCCGATGGATATGGTGAAAATGCATTTCAGGCAGTTGAGGTGATGAACAGAATTTTGAGTATTAAATAAATTTATTTGAAAATATAACAATCAATCTATCCCATTAACAAAATACATAAATAGTTTCTTCCACTTTTTATAAAATACTATTACAAAATTATAAATATTCTCTTTTCCTTGTATATCTCTGAATAAACCTATAAGGATAAGGAAGTATAACATCACTTGCAACATCTAGTTTTTTAAGTGCTTCATCAGGAAGTTTCCATCCCACACTTCCAAGGTTTTGTTTTAATTGTTCTGGAGTTCTTGCCCCGATAATTGGTGCGGTCACACCTTTTCTTGATAATAGCCAGTTGAGTGCAATCTGGGAATGAGTCTTATTCAATTCTTTACTGAGCTCATTCAGACATTCAATCACCCTCCAGGTCAACTCGCTGGCTCTCTGTTCGGGCAGATCATCCCACCTATCACCCCTTCCAGCTCTGCTATCATATGGGATTGGTCTGTTTTTTTGATATTTTCCAGTGAGCCAACCACCAGCAAGAGGAGACCATGCTAAAAACCCCAGTCCCTCTTCAACGCAAAGTGGTAAAAGTTCCCATTCGGTACTCCTTACTATAAGGCTATATTCAGCCTGGAGCGAGACAAAGCGGGTTAATCCCCTGGTTTCACTTATCATTATAGCTTTTTGAAGTTTCGATGGTGTATAATTGGAAGCAGCAGCATATCTTATTTTGCCATCCCGTACTAATATATCCAGTGTTTCTAAGGTTTCATCAAGAGGAGTTGACAAATCCATACAATGTATCTGGTATAAATCAATATAATCAGTATTGAGACGTTTCAGGCTCTTTTCTACTGAACTCAAGATATGTTTCCGTGAAGCTCCAGTATCATTGGGACCAGGACCAGTTGGGAAAAAAACTTTTGATGCAATAATTATGGAATCTCTATCTTTCTTGCCTTTTATCCATTTTCCCAAAATCTGTTCTGAAGCACCTTTATTATAAATATCAGCAGTATCAAACATGTTTCCGCCATTATCATAAAAAATATCTGCCATTAAATGTGAGGTTTTTTCATCCGCCCCCCACCCAAATGTCTGACATCCCAAAACAAGCTCAGAGATTTTTAATCCTGTTTTTCCAAGAAACCTGTAATTCATTTTGCCCTCCTATTTTTTCTATACTTGAGATAAACCTAAATGGACAAAAAATATTTTCATAAAATCAATATTTATCTCTTTACCAGAATTTAACGTTATAATTGAAAAAATATAAAAATTAGTAATTGACAAAATAATAATAATATGGTATAAGGATATTTGCAAAACGTTTGCGCAAACGATTTATATAAATGCATAAAAAAATTACCATAAGAGATGTCTCAAGAGAATGCGGCTACTCTACTACAACTGTTTCCCATGTTCTGAACAATACAAGGAATGTAGCATGGGAGACGCGTAAAAAAGTTCTTGAAGCGGTAAAAAAACTTAACTACAGACCAAATCTTATTGCGAGAAGCCTAAAAGGTAAGGGATCAAAAACAATAGGCATTATTATTTCAGATATTAGAGAGGGATTCTTTGCTGAAATTACCAAAACGGTAGAAATTGAGATAAGCAAATTGGGTTATAATCTAATACTTTGTGATTCTGAACATAATTTCAAAAAAGAGAAGTTTTATTTTGACATTCTCCACCAAAAGGGGGTGGATGGTATAATACTAGCTCCTGTCAACATTTTTAAACCACCATTTCGAGTAAATTCGGATCTCAAAATGACTCAAATCCCTTTTGTTCAGATCGATAGAAAATTGAAGAATGTAAATGCCGATTTTGTTGGGATTAATAACTTTTTAAGTTCAAAGAGAGCAGTAGAATATTTGTATAAATGTGGTTATAAATCTATTGGTTTAATCACATATCCTCCCTGGGTTTATACAATGCAGCAGAGAATAAAAGGATACGTTTTGGCAGAAAAGGAGAGCGGAAAGTACAAAAAACAAAAAATCCTAGTTCTCAACTATGATAGTGCTAAGAATAAAGAGATGATAAATAACTGGATTAAATCTACTAAATTAGATGCAATTGTCTGTGGAAATGATGAAATTTGCCTTTCTGTGCTTTCGGTTATTGAAAAAATTGGTTTAAACATACCTGAAGAGATTGGTTTATTGAGCTTTGATGATAATAAGTGGTTTAAATTTCTGCAGTATCCTGTTGTGGCTATAAAGCAACCTACCTATGCCATTGCTAAAATTGCCGTGTCCTTATTAATTGAACATATAGAGAACAGAAAAACCGTTTTACCGAGAGAGATTATTCTCCCAGCTGAGCTTGTTACTGGAGTTGGTAGTAATAGAGGAGTTAAAGAATATATTTCGGGATAAGATAAAATCCCTATTCATAAAACACCCATATAAGACTTGAAAAATCTCGATTTTTATAGGAAAAAACTACATGTGTATAGAAGTTTGCATTAGAAAAATATACAAAATAGAGACAAGGAACTTAAAATTGAAGCACTGAAAAACACACCATCTGGTTATTAAATCTTTATTTGATCTTTGAGGTCTTAGTTTGCGTGATAAGTTTTAGATAACTAAAACCAGTAATTTTTGTAAAAGGAGGTGATAAATTTTAAAAATTGATTTTTGCTTTTACAATTTTACTCGAGACTTTTGAAACGAATGAAAAGTAGCACAACAAATTATAAGGAGGTATAAAATGCATAAGAAAAACTTTTTAACTATTATTGTGACTCTCTTTTTAATCCTTGCCTTTTCAATAGCTTTTGCTGGGGGTGGTGGAAAGGCAAAAGAAAAAGCCGTACCTGAGGAGAAACCCGCTGCCGTTGAAGAGAAAGCACCTGTTGAAGAAGAAATCGACCTAACAGTCCCGATTACAGTACTTGTGACCGATCCTCATATCCAGGTAATTGATACATGGAAACCAATATGGGAGGCCCAAACTGGTGGAAAGATAAATGTGGTTCTCGTACCATATGCAACGCTTGAAGAAAAGCTCTGGATAGAGTTCAGAACCAAAGCGGGTTCTTTTGACCTTGCATGTATACCAGTCACATGGAAAGGTGATGTCTTTGGTGGAGGACATGTTGAAGTGCTCGATCCATACATGGAGAAATATGGATATCCTGATTGGAATGATGTAATGCCAGCTACTCAGGCAATCGTTAAATGGGGTGATAAGGTAATGGCCCTTCCTTACGACGGTGATAACCACCTCTTCTACTACAGAAAAGACGCTCTGGAGGTTCCCGAATATCAATCTCAATTCAAGGAGAAGTACGGATATATGTTTTCATTACCACCTTCAAACTGGAGCGAAGTCAGAGACATAGCAGAGTTTTTTAACGAATGGGACTGGGATAATGATGGAGAAATTGAGTATGGAATCGCATTTATTGCACAACAGAATACACAGGCAATGTGGTCTTACCTCGACATAGCAGCGCAGTATACAACAATTGCTGGACCGCCTTCTAATTTTACAAGTAACATCTTTTTTGACGCCGATACGATGGAGCCGCTTGCAAATACACCCGGCTGGATAGAAGCGATGAAGATGATCAAAGAGCTTGCAAAATACGCTCCTCCCGGATTGCTTGGGTATGGATACTCGGAGTTAAGACAGGCATTTGTTTCGGGAAACTCGGCAATGGCATTCGACTGGGCCGATATAGCCATTCAAGAGCAGTTCCCAGAGAAATATGGAAGCAAGGTTAAGGGTAAACTTGGTTATGGTCCACTTCCCGGAGCCAAGAAATACTGGGATAGACAGAAAAATCAGTGGGTTGAAAAACAACACAATGTAAATTTCCTTGACTTTGGTGGTTGGGTATATGTAATACCAAAAAGCTCAAAACACAAGGTAGCAGCCTACAAGTTCGGAACATTTATAACTAATAAGGAGCATAGTCTCCTGGATGTATGCGGAATTCATGGGTACACCGGTGCCAATCCATGGAGAAAATCCCACTTTGAAGCCATTGATGCATGGGTAAGAGGCGGCTGGAATAGAGAATCGGCAGAAGGTTTTCTTAAAGGTGTAAAGGCGATACTAAGCGATCCATATGCTGTTACAGACCTGATGATTCCAGGTTCTTCCGAGTATTACAATTCCCTTGACACTCATCTAAATAAAGTTCTTTCCGGACAGATTTCTCCTGAGGAGGCTTGCCAGCTAATATATAACGACTGGAAGAGAATTACTGAAGAAAGAGGTATAGAGCAGCAGAAAAAATACTACAGGGGTTCACTTGGACTTCAATAATTAGTTAGGTTATTTAAAGGGGGTGTCCTTTTATATGAGCAGAGCTTAATAAAGGCACCCCCTGATTTTTTTAAAGATATTTTATACTCTTGTGGAAGTTCTAAGTAAAAGTTTTTATATAATTGAGTTATTTAACGAATAAAAAATAAAAAAGGAAATAAGGCATGAGAGAGAAAAACAGTAGTGAGATCTATTATAAGTCTGTTTAAAATTTTTCAGAAGGACTATTAATAATGGAGACTCTTGGTAAGAAAAATATAAAATGGTTTTTTTTACTTCCCGCCCTTGCATATCTAATAATTATGGCAATACTTCCTCTTGTGTGGACTCTTACCCTTTCATTTACGAGATGGCACGCAAATGTTATGCCAAAACCGAAATGGGTTGGATTGGGGAATTTTAAATACTTTCTTTTTGAGGACCCACGCTTCTGGCACGATCTTGGATTTACATGTATGTATGTAGGGATAAGTGTAACCGTAGAGCTTATTATTGGATTAATACTCGCAACTCTTTTGAGTCAGCGATTTAAGGGTAAAAACTTTTTTAGAGTTCTTTATCTTATACCTATGGCTTGTCCGCCAATTGCAGTAGCTTTCCTATGGAGGATGATGCTACATCCAGACATAGGTGTAATTAATTCAATTTTAACCTCAATTGGATTAAGAGCCGTAAAATGGACCACCAGTCCAAAAGTTGCTCCATTCACCATTATAATGGTGGATATATGGGAGTGGACACCTTTTATGTTTCTTGCCCTACTTGCGGCTTTTCAATCACTACCAACAGAACTATACCAGGCAGCTGCTGTTGATGGAGCCTCCTCATGGCAGATGTTTGTGTATATTACCTTACCTCTTATCACCCCTGTTATAGTGACAATCTCATTAATCAGGGCAATAGATGCATTCAAGTTATTCGAGCTGGTATTTGGAATCACAGGAGCTGGCCCCGGAAGTGCTACAGAGTCTCTATCCTATTATGTTTATCTTATCGGAATGAAATGGTTTAAACTTGGGAGGGGGTCTGCTGTTTCATGGCTGTTTTTAGCTGTACTCCTGATACTTGCAATGCTCCTTATCTCAAGATTTAAAAAGATTAAAAGTTAGTAATATTAAGTATTATAAAAGCGGAGATTTATTATGATAACCGAACATGGGATTCAAAGAAGGTCCCCTATAGGGATTGTAATTGTGTTTTTAATTCTTGTGATATTTGCAATATGGACAATATTTCCAATAATATGGGCTATTATTACATCTTTTAAGGAACCTGGTGAGTCTTTTAAGGCAACATTCATTCCATTTAAACAGTTCAAACCCACACTCTATGCATGGCAGGATGCATTTGTAACCACACGTGATAGAACCTTAAGGTCTCTAAGAAACAGCATAGTAATCGCAACAATATCAAGTGCTATAGCTCTTATACTTGGAGCATTTGCAGGTTATTCATTGGCTCGCTATGAGTTCAAAAAATGGAAGAATAAGGATATATCTTTATTTATACTCTCCCAGAGGATGTTCCCACCCGTTGCAGTACTTATTCCTTACTTTCTAATTATGCAAAAACTACATCTACTTGACAATATAACAGCAATTATAATAGTACATACAACAATGAACCTTCCACTTGCTGTCTGGTTGATGCTCGATTTTTTCCAGGATCTTCCTAAAGAACTTGAGGAGGCTGCTTTAATAGATGGATGTGGGCATCTTAAAGCTTTTCTCTATATAGCCCTTCCAATAGCTGCTCCCGGGTTAGTTGCAGTTTATGTACTATCATTTATATTTTCCTGGAATGAGTTTATATTCGTAATTGTATTTGGTTATATGAAGGCGATGACATTACCTGTAATGATAGCGGGTTCTCTCTCTGTTAGAGGACTTGATTTCTGGAAGGTTGCTTCTCTTTCCATAGTTGCCGTTATTCCACCGGTGGTCCTTGCACTTGTTCTATCAAGATATCTAGTCAGGGGACTCACTATGGGAGCTATAAAAGAATAATATAACCAACTATTACCATAAATTTTTAAATCTTGTAAAAAACTATCCATAAAATTAGAATAAGACACATAAATAGTATGAGGGAGTACATTTTAGAAATGAAGATACTTTACATCTATGCAGGAAAAGAAACAGATAAGAAAAGAATAGACAAATATTTTAAAGATCTTGAATCGGTAATAAAGAATGTCAAACGAATCGATACAACTGTGGAAATCCGTGGTCGATCTTTACAAGACAAAGGGCATCCTCCAGAGTAAAACCGGAACTTACATGGGACCGCAGGGAAAAAGTTAAATCGAAAAGTTAAACATAATGTTATTTTATAACATACTGTTTAATATGTGATAGAAAATGCCGAACCATTGGCTCAATTTTTCCCTTAACGGGGATACAATAGAGATAAAAAACTCTGTTTTCAGGATTTGCACCAATTGCAACAAGGAAACGAGGATCAAAGACCTTTAAAATTTCTTCACATATTTCATGGGAATACTCATCATCGTAATACATTACAAAACGAATACTTTTAAAATTATAGTTCTCAATGGACATACCTCTATTTTTGTAACGCTGATGAAGGTTATTATACCTGATTCCATCCCTTACAAATAAAAAATTGGGAGATATATCCTTTTGTGAGTAGGCATTAAGCTGCAACTTATCATGCCCTCTGAAAATCAGGTGAAATGGATAAACAATGATTGAGTGCCTTGGAAGGGTAGTAAATACAGCAACTACCCTGTTAAATATTCCCTTTCTCTCATAGAATGCCCTGTATCCGATTGTCCCACCGAGGTTTTTATAAACTTTTTCAACAGGATTTACAGCAAGTTCGAGTTCGCTGGAAATAGTTTTAATTAATTCTTTATTCTTTCTATTACCTCTAAGATATACAAGGTAAACTGCCCCACCAAGGGCAAATAAAAGCAGAAGCTGGTAAAGTTGAATTCCCCCCATCCTAACCTCTTTTTAATAGATCGAAGTTTTTAATAGTCCGGTATACCACAGAGCTCATAGTATTTTATCCTTCAATTCCAGCCGAGTCAAGTTTCATATGATAATTGCTATTCTAATAATTCTTGACAGCTCTACAAGCTTTTAATAAAATATCTGTTAAAATGAGCTCTTTTTATAACTTTTATGTATTGTACGGTGATAAATTAGGGTTTGTTGACCTGGAATCAATCTCTAAAATTATACAAAATCACCTCTGTGATAAAATAATAGTCTTTCTCTCCTCAGAACCACATGAGAATATAAAGAAGATATTAAAAGATTATCCACAAATAGAATTAAGACTTGCCTCAAATCCCAGAAAAGAGGCTAAAAAATACAAAAAGTTAATATCCACGCAGAATGCCAATATGACCTCTGTATTATACCCGCTTGAAACAATAGCGGATAGGTCGATATGGCATGATGTGTGTTAAAATATTTACCTGGGAGATGACTTAAGTTCTCCCCTTCAAATCCCGGAGAGAAAGGAGGTGATGAGAGTTTTATAAATTAAATTGCAGGAGGGGAAATCATCTTCTGGTGAAGCCAATTTCAGGAAAAAGGAGGGTCAAATGAACGGTCTTTTGCTTGCAATAATTGCCTTTGCCGTGTTTTTTATCGCATATAAGACCTACGGAACATTTCTCGCAAAAAAGGTTTTCGAGCTTAATCCAGATGCAAAGGTCCCTTCAAGAGAGTTTGAGGATGGTGTGGATTTTGTTCCTACCAAGAAAGAGGTGATATTTGGTCACCACTTCACCTCAATAGCTGGCACAGGTCCCATTGTTGGACCTGCTATAGGAGTAATCTGGGGCTGGGTACCTGCTATAATATGGATAGTCGGTGGAACAATCTTTGCAGGTGCTGTACACGATTTTGGAGCCCTGGTTATCTCAATGCGAAACAAGGGTAGAACCCTTGGAGATTTAACAGGAGATATTGTAAGTCCAAGGGCTAAATACCTTTTTTTCGCGATTATCTTCTTCGAATTATGGATTGTCATAGCAATATTCGCCATGATTATGGGGATTCTCTTCAATTTATATCCCTCAGCGGTTTTCCCTGTATGGTTTGAGGTCCCAATTGCCCTATGGCTTGGCTGGGCCATATACAAGAAAAATATGAATATAGTTACAGGGGCAATTATCTCAATTATACTTATGTACATTACCGTTGTTATAGGGGCATACTGGCCAATCAAGATGCCCTCGGTTCTTGGAATGTCTCCCCTCACAGTGTGGGTAATCATATTCATGGTCTATGCCTATATAGCCTCTACCCTGCCGGTAACAACCCTACTCCAGCCAAGGGACTGGATAAATGCTCATGAGCTTCTCATCGCAATGGGCCTAATGTTTCTGGGTGCCGTATTCGGAGCAGGAAAACTCCATATTGTTGCCCCTGCCTTTCAACTCAAGCCAGAGGGTGCACCACCAATATGGCCAATGCTCTTTGTAACAATTGCATGCGGTGCGATCTCAGGGTTTCATTCACTTGTCGGTTCTGGAACAAGTTCTAAACAGGTAGCAAGTGAACCAGATGCCAAGTTTGTAGGATATGGGTCAATGTTGATGGAAGGCTCACTCGCCACCCTGGTTGTTGTTGCCTGCACCGCGGGACTCGGACTTAAATATATAGCCAAAAGTGGCGAGGTACTCACAGGACTGGCAGCATGGCAGGCTCATTATTCAAGCTGGCAAGCTGCTGCTGGATTGGGAAGCAAGCTGGCAGCCATCGTAGAAGGTGCATCAAATATGATGGAATCACTTTATATTCCCCATGCAATTGGAGTGACAATAATGGGTGTGTTTATTGTATCATTCGCCGGAACAACACTCGACACTGCCACCCGTATACAGCGTTATGTAATAGGAGAGTTTTTCACTTCTATTAAAGCTCCTAAATGGGGAAACAGATGGCTTGCCACAGGAGTGGCAGTAGTTACTGCTGCGATCCTCGCTTTTCTCCAGAAAGACGGTAAAGGAGCACTTATACTCTGGCCTCTTTTTGGAGGTGTAAATCAGTTGCTAGCTGCCCTAGCACTGTTGGTTGCAACTGTGTATCTGGTGAGAAAGCGACGTCCCTACTTTGTTACCGTAATACCACTCATATTTATGATAGTCATGACGGGATGGGCGATGATGAGAAATATAAGTCGATTTGCAAGTACAGGAAATGCACTCCTGTTTACAATTGGGCTTATAATCTTCCTGCTCGAAATATGGTTAATTATTGAAGCAATCGTGGCTATAGCAAAGGCAAAGGAAACCGAGCTCGGATGAGGTTGACTACTCAGATAGCTCAAATAAATACTTATTAGAACCAAAGTGAGCTATTCTGATTTATGTGTAGCACTCTGTTAAGGAAACATTAAAAAGTAGCATCATAGAGGAGAACGATCTTGATTAGTAAAAAATTGTAGGTGATGAGGGATACATAAAAGTAATACTTCTATGTAGGGGCATTATTTCTATCAAAAAAAGAGGGATGGAGAAAACCATCCCTCTTTTTGGATTTTATAAAACATCTCCGGAGGTTACAACTCAAGCATATACTATATCAACCTCATCATCTTTTGCATCTTTTAATGGGCGGGTGTGAATACCGCACTCGCCCCCACATTTACTAGTACCTACCCACCTTCCAGCCCTCTCATTCTCATCTGTGGTAATCTTGGTACAGGGAGCACACCCGAGAGAACGGTATCCCTCACCGTAAAGTGGATTTACCTTTACACCATAAAGCGCCAGATACTGCCATACCTCTCTTTCTTTCCACAAAAGTATTGGATTCAATTTTATAAGCCCTTTATCTCTTTCCTCCATTTCTTTAAAATCAGTTCGTGTTCTTCCCTCTGTACATCTTAGCCCGGTAACCCAGCATGAAACTTTCATCTCCTCAATTGCCCATCTTGTAGGCAATACTTTCAGAAGATAGCAGCATCTATCGGGATCAGTCTCGTATAATCTAGGTGGAATTTCCACATCATTTTTATAAACTCTTAGCTCAGGATACTCCCTCACCATTTCGTTCATGAAATTTACAGTTTCTCGCGGTTTGAATCTGGTCGTTACTATAAAACCCCTTATTTTTGGGCTTACACGCTTTGCAAGATGCCATACAGCAACCGAGTCTTTCCCGAGACTATTTGCCACCACAAGTCCATCACCGAACTCTCTATACGCCTCTTCTATGAGAGAAAGTGAACGTTCAACTTTCTGCTTGAATGTAAGGTTTTCTACAAGGTCTTTTACATCCACCTGATACTTTGAAATATCCATTTCCAAAACCTCCTGCTCAAAGTTTTTTTAATCGAAAGCCGTTAATTAAAACTTGCACTTAAGTTTAAGCTCCATGAATGCAATTGGGAAATAAATAAGCCTTATAAACTTTAATAGGTAATAAGCTTTCGTTATTATTTGGAGTTATCTGGCCAGATAACAGGTAGGATAATAAGCTTATCTTATGATTTATCCGGATCCATAAGTACTTTTTAAGTACCCATTATAAAAGCAATTTAAGATTAATTGGAATTTTTTTCCCCGGTACTTTCAACCAGCTCCCAGGGATATATAAAAAAAATCAATCCAGTTGGTCCTATATGTAACAATTATGACAAAGATACTGATAATCAAAAGCACCAATGCAGCGATGATCCTAACAGGCGAAAAAGCTTTCTGATTTTGCGACATACCTAATACAACTCACACATTTTTTTCATAGTCAAGGGCAATCTCAATAGCACTGCTTAGCCTGAGAAGTTTTATATCCTCCCCATAACCGCATATGAGCTGAAGACCAATTGGTATACCACTTCTATCCTTTCCACATGGGATTGTAATAGCCGGAACACCGGTAAGATTAAAGGGCGATGTATTTCTCAGTAAAATAGATATTACATCGTAATCACGCCCATTAATACTAACAAGCTTCTCATTTATCTTTGGTACCGTAACGGCAAGCGTTGGTGTTGCAATTATATCCACTCTTTTAAATGCCTCCTGCAATTCCATGAACATCAGCTCACGTATTCTCTGTGCTTTTACCCTCGCAAAAGCCGGAATAAAAAGGGCAGCTATCAGTCGAATTAAAACATCCTCACCAAGCAAATGGGACTTATTTATAAGCCTGGTGTAATGTAACCCCAGCGCTTCTGGCCCCGAGGTACAGAGATAGCAGGCAGGAGCATACCTGTGGAATGGCAAATCTATTTTGATTACTTGAGTGCCTCTATTTTTGAGTTTCTCAATTGCAATATTAAATCCATCCTTAATTTCGTCCTGTATTTCCTCAAGAAAAAAATCTCCTGGCACACCGATTCTTAAGCCTTTTAATTTTATTCCCTCAAAATCCGAACCTACCATTCCCGTACTGTTCAATTTTTCTCTATCTCTGTGAGGTATATTTTGCCTCGATTTATCAGGCTCTGAATATCCCGCGTCTGTTTTTCTAGAAATTCTATCCTCTCTCGATCCTGAAAATGGGGATTCTAGAAGGTCCGATGTAAAATATCCATAACTACCGATAATGGCTTCTGTTACAACCGCCACCTTCCATACCGAATCGGCCATAATCCCCACATGATCAAGTGTATATCCCAGAGGAAACACACCCTCAAGGGGCAAAAGACCAAAAGAAGGCTTGAATCCGACGATCCCGCAGCATGAGGCTGGTATACGAACCGACCCTCCCGTATCTGTTCCAAGTGAAAAATCAACCATACCAAGTTTAACAGCGGCAGCACTTCCCCCACTTGAACCACCTGAAATAAACTCTGAATTAATGGGGTTCCTGACTATCCCGAAATGTGGATTTATATTCGTTGTGCCAAAAGCCAGCTCGTGAAGATTTGTAACACCAACAATAATAGCACCTGCCTTCCTGAGGTTTTTCACAACAGGTGCATCGTCTTCTGCGGGTTCAATGTCCAGCACCTTTGAACCCGCTGTCATCTTATGTCCTGAAACAGCTATTATATCTTTAATTGCTGCTGTCGTACCGTACAGGGGTAAATCGGAGGCTTTTTTTCTTCCAAGCTCATCTGCATCTTTAAGGGCTCTTTCTTTAAAAACCCTGATAAAAATACTGGAGTCCCCATATTTATCAATTGATTCCAGTGATTTTTTCACAGATTGAATTGGTGAAAGTTGTTTCATGGAATGGCTGCTCTGAAAATATAAACTATATGATTGAACATCTGGGGATTCTTTTAAAATAGACTTCGCAGATCTTTGAATTTTCCCCTCTGTCCCTGGATAGATGTTTTCAAGAAATCTTTCCATTGTCCATTTTGGTGTGAGGGCAAACTTATCAATGCTTTTACCAGTTTCTTCGTTAAAAAGTAATTCCAAAAGCCTGTGGTGATTTTTTATTGTTGTTCTTAATTTTTCTAATTGCAAGTCTGTAACCTTTATATTGTGTAAAGAGAGGGTGGATAGTATATATTCTCTGGTTGGATTCACTTCTCTACTCTATAATTCCTGATAATATATTTGATAACCACAGATGCTTACGTCTTTGTATAATTTTATTCCTGCTTGGGTGCATAAAAACATCTTTTAGGAGAAAATCCAAGCCCTTTCTCTCTCAAAATTTTAATGATCTTGGA
Organism: uncultured Spirochaetota bacterium; assembly: GCA_964518675.1. Taxonomy (GTDB): domain Bacteria; phylum Spirochaetota; class B62-G9; order B62-G9; family CAZFGQ01; genus CAZFGQ01. Next base: position 13,696 of record CAZFGQ010000012.1, on the reverse strand, counting down.
AACCTCTTTGCTATCTAATCCTGTTTGTTTTGCCACATCACCCGGTCTAACAGGTTTCCCCGCTTTTTTCATGGTTTCAAGAACAAGTTGTTCTTTATCTTCCATAAAAATCTACCCCCCACTTTTTTAAAAAAATACAACCCTATTTTATAAAAGCTATCTAAAACTTTTTACCTTATCCAAAATCACTCCCTATTGCCAAAGGTATAACCATCTCACGGATTTTTTGATTCAGCGTAAGATTCCATAAGATCACCCCATTTTATATACGAATGTTTTTTACATCCCCTGAACACAGGATTTATATAAGCTACAAACTCACCTTTTATTGTTCTCACCTCAGTCCTTACCCATTCGAAATCCTTCCCTTCCCATTCTATTATGAACGATGCTTTATTCTCTTTGTAAAGAGACTTCGTTTCAACTATTTTGCCATTCTTTATCAAGCTCAAAACAAGGGGTTTACGTTTATTTTTAATCCCCACTTCATAAGTAATCCTGCTTCCTTCAACTCTGGAACCCGGGAGATAATTTCTAATACCATCTGAAATTGAAATATCAAGTTCTACATCCCTTGAAACATAACAAAATCCGTTTTTGAGGGATTTTAAAATCTCAGCCTCACTCAGCCCGTTGCAGTATACCCAGGTGGAAGGATCTCCATATAGAGATGGTTTTTTGGCTCCCGGATATTTTTCATCTGGTTTCAAATGGTTATCACTGCCTCCTACCCCGTATATTCTATAGCCATCATTCCATAAGAGATCCAGTAACTTTATTGCATTATTGTTATCCTCTTCTGCAGGAGGCCATGTAGGACAGTTACATATCTCAATAAGGTCTATCATGCTGAGAGCCGTATCATTAAATTGCCATTCCCATGGTTTCATCACAGGGTGTGCAATATTGATAATGTATTTTTCACTTTGCTTTTTCTCAAGCACAAACCGAACAAAATCATTGTGAAAATCGTCTAAAACCAGGAAGTTAGGGAGCTTTTTTAATCCATAGACAATTAAATGCCCCTTTATTGTTGTAACCTCCAATGCGGGTATAAAAAGTACTCTGGAGTCTTCAAATCCTGTATGAATTAGATTGTGTTCAGTGAGAAATATAAAATCAAGGCCTGCTTTCTCGCAAAAATCTTTCACCTCCTTAGGTTTCATATGACCATCTGTAAGAGTTGTGTGAGTATGAAGATCACCTCTATACCATCTTTTTTCCTGTGAGATTTTTTTATCAGAGTCAAAGGTAAGGGTAAATAACTCTTTTTCACTTGCATACTCTACCCATATTGATTCTCCCAGTAAAGTATAATCTCCAGGATCTATTTTAGTATTACTATTTATTAAAACCTCGTATTCAATTTTACTGTATTCTTCTTTATCCGAAACTCCTATAGTATATACTTTCCAGTTTCCACCCGGCAATGGACCAGGATATGTACCAATACTGCCAGACTTTTGGCCCAACAATACCTTTGAAACCCCTTTCTCTACCATGTGCTGAACCCTTAAATGCCCTTCTGGATCCACAAGAAAAAAGAAAAGAAAACCTCCACTATTTTTATTTACTTTCAGCTCTATTGAAACTTCATCCCCTAGATTCTCCAATTTGATCTCCCTTAATTTCATACCACAGGTTGTAGAATCCCGAATCACCATAATCAAACCCTGTTCAAATACTTTCTACATTTATCAGAGTATTTTGCTACTGCCTTTTTCGTCGACAAAATGACAAGAAACAAAATGACCCTTTTCGACTTCCCTATACTCAGGAATTGCTTCCCTGCATATATCACAGGCAATAGGACATCTTGTATGGAAAACACAACCGGATGGAGGGTTTACGGGATTCGGAATTTCGCCCTTCAAAATTATCCGCTTTCTTTTTTTCTCTTCTCTGGGAGAAGGGATTGGAACGGCAGAGATTAACGCCTGGGTATAGGGATGTAGAGGATTTCTAAATAGTTCTTCGCTTGTTGTGGTTTCAACAATTTTCCCCAGATAAATTACTGCTATCCTATTGGATATATGCTGTACCATGCTGAGGTCGTGGGCAATAAAGAGGTATGTAAGCCCGAGTTTTTCCTGGAGCTCCTGAAGCAGATTTACAACTTGAGCCTGAATGGAAACATCAAGAGCAGATATGGGTTCATCACATACAATAAAATCTGGATTTAAAGCCAATGCCCTTGCAATGTTGATTCTCTGTCTTTGGCCTCCAGAAAACTCATGTGGGAACCTATTAACATATCTTGCCTTTAAACCAACCAGTTCTAACAGCTCTTTTACCCTTTCTTTGATTTCTCTGCTTCCCATACTAGTGTGAATTATCATGGGTTCGCTTATTATATATCCTATATTATGCCTAGGATTTAGAGAATTATAAGAATCCTGGAATATCATCTGCATCTTTGGCCGTAATTTTCGTATTGATTCCTGATCAAGATTTGTTATTTCTATTTTATCAAAATATATTTTTCCTGACGTTGGTTCATAAAGACGTAAAATACATCTTCCAATGGTGGATTTACCAGAACCACTTTCACCAACCAACCCGAGGGTTTCACCCTTTTTAACCTCGAAAGATACTCCATCTACAGCTTTGACAACTTTTTTCCGTTTACTGAAGGTTAATCCACCTCTTAATGGGAAATATTTCTTAAGCTCTTTTACAGCAACAAGAACATTACTGTTATTTTCATTTCCCGCCATTATTTTAGTACTAGGCACCTTTTCTCGGTCTCCTGCTTTCAATATCCCCAAAACACCTTACATAATGATTTTTACCCACAGCAATAAAAGGAGGATTTTCCTTCCAGCATCTTTCAGTCCAGTATCTACAGCGCGGAGCAAAAGCACAGTGTCTGGGTTCCGTGAACAAATCTGGAGGTGTACCTTCAATACTCAAAAGTTTTTTCTTTTTTTCACCCAACTTTGGAAGAGCTGCCAGAAGCCCCCTGGTGTATGGATGTACTGGATGCTCATATATGTCATAAACAGGAGCTAGCTCAACCGGGACTCCTGCATACATAACAAGTACTCTATCCGCCAATCTTGCAACAATCCCCAGATCATGGGTAATCCATATAACTGACATTTTATTTTTTTCCTGAATTTTCTTAACCAGCTCAAGAATCTGGGCCTGTATTGTAACATCAAGCGCAGTCGTTGGTTCATCTGCTATGACAAGTCTTGGATTACAGGCTATTGCTATGGCAATCATGGCACGCTGCCTCATACCACCTGAAAATTGATGGGGATATGCATAATACCTTTGCCTTGCTCCAGTGATTCCAACACTTTCCAGTAACTCTATTGCCCTTTCCTGTGCTTCTTTTTTGTTTACTTCAAGGTGTGTTTCTATTGATTCAGCGATTTGTTTTCCTATTGGGATCACAGGATTTAGAGCACTAAGTGCATCCTGAAATATGAAACCGATTTTTGCTCCCCGAATATGATTTATTTCTGATTCTGTGGCAGTAAAAAGGTTTATTCTCTGTCCATTAAAATAAAAGTATGCTTCACCCTGTTCAATCTTTGCAGGGGGTGAAGGAAGGAGCTGTAACAATGATTTCATGGTGACAGTTTTTCCACTTCCACTTTCACCAACTATTGCAAGTGTTTCTCCTTCCTCAAGGTCAAAAGAAATACCATTTATTGCGTGTATTATTCCATCGAATGTATAAAACTTTATAACAAGATTGTGAACGGTTAGTATTTTAGACATTGCTTCTTAATCTGTAATATTGTTATCGTTTCGCTCTTCTTAATCGCGGGTCTAGAACATCCCTGAGCCAATCGCCAAGCAGATTGATACCAAGGCCTGTATAAACTATTGCAAGACCTGGATACGTCGCAATCCACGGATAAATCATAAGATACTGACGACCGAGAGAAAGCATATTTCCCCAGCTTGGCACACTTGGTGGAACAGATAACCCTAAAAAACCGAGTCCCGCTTCATAGAATATCATTGCTGACATCTCAAAAGTTGCAAGAGTCACGATCGGACCAATAAGATTCGGGATTACATGCTTAAATAGTATTCTTGAGGTTGTTGCACCAACACTTCTCGCCGCTTCGATAAAACCCTCTTCCCTCATTCTTAAAACTTCCCCACGAGTAACTCTCACAAAAATAGGTATATCGGTGAAACCAAATATCAGTATTACATTAATCAGGCTCCTTCCCAGAATGGCAGCTATAAAAACAACAAACACCAGATATGGTAATGCAAGTATGAGATTTACAATGGACATTATGGCATTATCTAAACGTCCACCAATATATCCTGAAGTTAATCCAATTATCATCCCAAGACTTGATGCAATCAGAACTCCAAAAAAACCTACCGTAAGCGAGACCCGCGTCCCATAGATGACCCTGCTCAATATGTCCCTTCCAAGATCATCTGTTCCCAGCAAATGTCTTATTGAACCATTTTTTGACCACGCAGGAGGTATTTTCGATTCTTTAAGATTCTGTTCAAGAGGATCGTAAGGTGATATCACAGGTGCAGCCACTGCAGCAAATATTACACTCAAGAATATAATTAATCCAAGAAGTCCCGTTTTATCTTTCCACAAAAGTCTCGCAATATAGCCAATGAAATATACTATCCCCTTCTTTTTTTCCTCGTCTATCAACAGACCGCTTGATTGAAAATTGCTAATGTTCTTTTTTTTATCTAACATTTTTTTCTGTCCCAACTCTCATTTATTATGGTAAACTACCCACTTTTATGATGAAGAGCAAATCATCGAGCAATACAAAGAACTCAAGTAAAATTAATCTAAAATGTTCGAGGTTCCTCGGAACTTCGACATTTTTAATCATATTGTTGGATTTTTATTTTTTCAAAAACTAATATCCGTTTTATTATCCATATCTGATTCTTGGATCAGCCAGACCATACGCTATATCAGTTAACATATGGAGAACTACAACCACCACACTCGTGAAAAAGGCTGTGGCCTGAACAAGGCCAAAATCACGGGTAAAAACTGCCTCGGCCAGAAGATTACCCAATCCAGGCCATGAAAATATCGTTTCAATATAAATTGAACCACTTAATAAATAACTATATTGAACTCCAATAATACTTATTATAGGTATGGCAGCATTTTTCAATATATGGCGGATATAAATGATTCTCCTTGGAAGACCTTTGCTGTATGCGGTGCTTATGTAATCCTCATTTTTTACTTCAAGCACAGTAGAGCGGGTAAAGCGGGCCAATTGACCTGTAGTAAAGAAGCTTAAAGCAAATGCAGGAAGCACAATAGATTTAGTTGGAAAGTTAATGCCCAAAATTTTAACTGTTTCTCGACCAAAAGCCGGGAACCACCTGAGTTTCACCGCGAATACAACAATAAGCATAAGTGCAAGCCAGAAACTTGGTACAGTCTGCCCTATAAGTCCAGTTGTTCTAGCCATAAAATCCAGAGGTGTATTTGGATTTGAGCCTCCGAGAAGTCCAATTGGAACACCAATTATAAGGGAAAAAAGAAGAGCTACCGTTGCAAGCTGTATCGTTGCAGGTAACCTTTCAATTATTAGCTTCATAGCAGGCTGTCGATATCGAAGAGACATCCCAAAATCGCCCGTTGCCGCACCTTTCAGGAAGTTCAGAAACTGTATGATTAATGGTTTGTCAAAACCCAGTTCATGTCTTAACTCTTCAATTTCCTCCGGACTGGCATTCCTGGAGACCATCAGGGATACAGGATCACCTGTTATGTGAAGCATTATAAATACAATAAAAAGTACACCTATTATTAATGCAAAGGATTGTAAAACACGGGATGCAATATATCCTTTCATGCCAGTCCGGAGTTTCCTTTTCTTAATCTTAAATACTTATTACTTCTCAGTCTCAATTATTCTTCAATATAGACACCTTTGAGATAATACTGTTCTGCTGGCCTTGGTCTGTATCCCTTTACCTTTTTATTAACTGCTTCAAATGTCATTGGTTGATATAGATAGATAAATGGAGGATTTTCTTTCATATATCTCATGAGTTCTGTATATAGCCTACCTCTCTCCTCTCTATCAATTGTCTGAATAATTTTATCCAGCATCTCATCTATCTTAGGATCATACCAGGCAGAGTAGCTTGCCTCCCATCCTCCAAGCGCACCTATTAACCTCTGATAGGCTTCACCTATTGCATTAGACCAGCTGTCACCAAATAATGGTGGTAACTGCTTTTTGGCTTCAAGATCCCAGTACTTACCGGTTTCCATAAACTCTAAATCAACATCGATTCCAATATCCTTTAGATAGTTGACAATCGCCTGACAAACCTGTTCAAAATGCATATAGACTCCTGTTGGAGCCGCCATCTTGATTTTAAAACCATTTGGATAACCCGCCTCTGCAAGCAGCTGCTTTGCCTTCTCTGGATCGTATCCATATGGTTTTATGGAAGGATCATATCCCAGGTTCCCTTCCACTATGAAGCCCGCAATAGGGGTGGCATAACCACTGAAAAGCGACTGGATAATTGCATCCATATCAACCGCCCAGTTCATTGCCTGTCGTACAAGTTTGTTTTCTATAGGAGTGCCTTTACCTGTTGTAAGGTTATTAAATGCGATATAATATACCCTGTCTTTTGCATAGCTTATTATATTGATATCCGGATTGGCTTTGAGACGTTCGGCATCCTCATAGGTAAGTCGTGTTACTATATCCATATCTCCTGCCTGAATAGCTGCAACCCTTGTGGCAAGTTCTGGAATAGGTCTGAAAATGATTCTATCTACTTTTGGATATCCCTTCCACCAGTAATCTGGATTTTTTTCAAGAACAATTCTATCGCCTTTTACCCATTCAACAAGCTTGAAAGGACCTGTCCCGATGGGATGAGCAAGGTAGCCCTCTTCGCCAACCTGTTCATATGTTTCCTTATCAAGAATACCCCATCCATCTGCAATTCTTGACAGAAGTATTGCATTGGGTTTTTCGGTAATGAGCTTTACCGTGTAATCATCGATCTTCACGGCTTCCTTTACCTCGGTAAAAACGTCACGCCATTTGATGTTTTTACCTGTTCCACGCTTCCATGTAAACACCACATCGTCTGCAGTAAATGGGTTACCATTATGAAACTTTACTCCCTTTCTCAAGTGAAAAATAAACTCCGTCGCGTTATTTTTTACCTCCCAGCTTTCCGCAAGCATTGGAACTATTTTTCCCTCATCATCCAACCATACCAGTGTGTCAAATATCTGCCAACCTACATTCGATGCGTTTCTGTCATCTCCAGTTGCCAGCTCTATAGAGTTAGGGTTGGTTGTAATGGCAATTCTCAAGGTTGTTGGTTTTTTTACCTCTTCTTTTGTTCCAGCATTGATAAATAAGAATAAAAACAAAGGAAGAATGAGTACAATAAGCAGCCATTTTAAATCAGGCCGTTTCATTTTTAAGCCTCCTTTAGGATAAATTATTATTTATTTTATCTGGACGAATGATTATTATCTCATATAATTCATTATATGTCAACAATTTTTACAGGTTTGTATTTACTACTCACATTTTTCAATCGTAAGACCGAGCTCTCTTAGCTCTTTTCTGATTTTCTCCACATGGTTGGCATACTCAGCGTTTTTGAGCTCTCCGGTTACAACATCATAACAATCCTGGTATGTGAGCCCTTTTGGAGGATCGTTAAGTTGTTTTTCATATTTTTCAAGTAGTTTTAGTACAATTGGGTTTGCCTCTTTACGCGTTAGCTGTGATGCGGCTCTCGCCACTTCTATATTCAAAACATGGTCGAGAGGCACAATGCTGTCAGGAGCAACAGCAACCGAAGGGTGACCCGATAGCATATTCCCCCCCGATGTTACAACACATGTATGATATGCAGCCATCTCATAGTAGTAACAGTCAGTTCCTGCTCCACCACCAAGATACGGCAAATTAAGAGTCGGATATGGGGCATTTCTGTGAATTGCCTGGTTTGCAAGCGATATTACCCAGAGAAGAGGACGAGTGGATGAAACTCTCAATCTGGTATGAAGTGGAGCATTGTAGTGGTAGGTCCCTCTGAAAACAAGGATTCCAAGTAGATTATATACTACTGAAACTATTGCATTGCCCTCTGCTCCTCCATTGTATCCACCATAAAGAGGTGTGGAAGTTGAGCCTATATTTGCCCCAATACTGGTGTAAAACGCCACTTTATCAAGGGCCTCATAATCAACAATTAGCTCGGCAAGAGAATCCACAAGAAAACCATCAGACGGCCTCAATCCAAAATTTGGATGGGATGCTGCAAACATTGATATCGGCCCCGTTGCAGTTGAGATTCCATTTAAAATCGGAAGACCCGGTCTACCCGCCCTTCTGCATGCCTCACGGGCCATGGACACAGTTTTAATCGTTGCCAGTACCTCCTGAGGGGAACGTACGCGTGCATCTTTTCCCCGAAGATTAATAGAGGATGGGATTGAAAGAGAGTTGGCCTTCGTAATACTTGCAAGCCCCTCCACCTGGTTCATAAATATTTGTTCAGAGGTTGTGTATATACCACCACCGCAGTGATACCATGGTTCTGAATGCTCATCAGGCTTTCTGGAGCGCATGGTTTTTCGATCTGGCCCCTCTCCAAAGGTGGATTCAGAGGGAGCCTGACTGGCTGCCTGTAGGATCTCATTTTTTGTAAACTTTAAAACACGCGAAGTATCAGGACAATAAGCACCAACTTTGGCAAAGAACTCAACCGCTGCCTCAAACACCGTATCTGCAAGTGCATCATCGTATGGCAATGGCGTATCAGGATTGTATTTAATCTTGTATTTCTGTATAACCTTGGTAAGTTCAGGAACATATATCTTTAAATAAAAGTCCTGATCTGACATCAATGGTCCGGTTACTGTTCTATCTATCACATCATAAAAACTAAGCATTGCGATTCCTCCTCTGTTGATATTTATTCACTTCCTCTTCTGAGTGATTAATTCATTAAGCTTTCGCACAGCCACCTGTGCGTTTTCTGCGTAAAGATCAGCTCCTATCATTTCTGCCCACTCAGGTGTAACCGCTCCACCTCCAACCATGACTATGTATTTGTCTCTCAATCCATTCTGAGTGAGGGCCTCTATTACATCCTTCTGGCCTGAAAGTGTTGAAGTGAGCAGGGCAGAAAGACCTATTGCATCAGCATTTACTTTTTTAGCCGTCTCGATAAATGTAAAAAGGTCAACATCCTCTCCGAGATCGTGAACCTCATAGCCTGCTGTCCTCATGAGGAGGGTAACAATATCCTTTCCAATCTTATGGATATCACCTTTTACAGTGCCTATTACTACCACTCCTTTTTTCTCTCTCTCCTTTCCCTGATCTGCTATCTTGGGCTCAAGAACCTTCATTCCCGATTGAAAAACATTTGCAGCCATCATCAATTCAGGTAAAAATATCTCTTCTTTCTCATACTTTTCACCTATGATATCGAGCCCTTTGACCATGCCTTCTTCAACCGCCTTTAATGGATCAATCCCCTCTTCGATCGCCTTATTAGCCATTTCCTGTACAAGAGATTCATCAAAGTTTACCACCGCTTCTTTTAATTTTTCCAGAATCTCAGTTTCTCCCATAAGTTCCTCCTGAATTGTTTAAATATCACACATCAATAATTATAAAATTAAAATATGTTGTCAAATAATATTGGAAAATCCTTGCAATGGTTAAAAAATAAATGTATCCAAGTCTAAATTTTAATGAATAATTAGCGGATTACTCCTGTATGCAATGAAAATTTTTTGGTAATATGAGGGTCACTACTGAGCCTTCTTTAAATACTCCTTTACCATGTGGATTAGAAACTGAAACAATCATATTGTTCTGAAGGCCTTTTACTTCAATTGTATACCTCACAATAGAACCTATGTATGTGTAATTCTTAACCTTCCCCGATATTGTATTTTCTGCATTAATACCGGATGTTTGCTTTTTAAGCTCTATTGATTCTGGTCTTATTACAGAAATGATTTTACGCCCAGTGGAAATACCAAGTATTTCAACATTTTTATTTGTAAGTTTGCCAATGGGTGTATCAATAACCAGAGAACGATCTTTTTTACCAATAACCCTGCCCTCAATCAGATTTATGTATCCAATAAAAGATGCAACAAAGGTATTTGATGGCTTTTCGTAGATCTCTTCCGGTGTACCTATCTGCTGAATTTCACCATCCTTCATTACCACAATCCTATCGGACATACTCATTGCTTCTTCCTGATCATGTGTAACGAATATTGTTGTGAGGTTTAAAGATTTCTGTATTCTTCTAATTTCCTCCCTCATCAAAACCCTGAGTGTTGCATCTAGATTTGATAATGGTTCATCTAAAAGAATAACTTCAGGTTCTATTACGATGCATCTTGCCAGAGCTACTCTCTGCTGCTGTCCTCCCGAGAGCTCGTTCGGTTTTCTTTTTTCCATACCCTCAAGCTGAACTATCTTGATAATTTCTCTTACTCTCCTGTCGATCTCTTCATGCGTCAGCTTTCTAATTTTCAATCCATACGCAATGTTATCATACACAGTCATATGGGGAAATAGGGCGTAGTTTTGAAAAACCATACTTGTTTTTCTATTCTCTGGGGGAATATCATTTATCCTCTGACCATGCATTATGATATCACCGGATGTTGGGTAGTAAAACCCTCCTATCATCCTTAGCAAGGTGGTTTTACCACATCCAGATGGTCCCAGAAATGTGACAAACTCACCTTTATTTATTCTATCTATGGTTAGATTATTAACAGCAACCACACTACCAAACTTTTTAGTCAGGTTCCTTATCTGTAGAACAATTTCATCCTCCATACTCTAAAACCCCTTTAAAACTTCGACATTTGTTCTTTTCGAGACCTGTTTTAGCAACATCAAGCTTATCATTACAATAATTGTCAACATTACTGCCATAGCAGATGCCTTCCCAATATTTCCTGTTTCTGCAAGTCTTAATATAAGTAACGAAGCGAGATTTGTTCCTGGAGCTATTAAAAATATAACTGCACTGATGGTAATCATCCCAACCATAAATGTATACAGGAAACTTGCAGCAAAAGCAGAGCTCATAAGTGGAAGTGCAACGGTTATGAATGTTTTAATACTGCTTGCCCCTAAATCTCGTGAGGCTTCCTCGATTGATTTATCTATCTGGTACAGCTTACTTATCCCGGCCTCAAGTCCAACTGGAAACTCTCTGAATGTTATGTTAAGTATTATAATCGCTATTGTCCCCGTAAGTAAAAACGGGGGCTTATTGAAAACAAGTATATATCCAATACCCATAACAGTTCCTGGTACAGCAAAACCAAGAAGGGCAATAAACTCCAGAAGTTCCTTGCCAGCAGGTTTCTTCCTTACAAGAATATAGGAAAAAACTATTGAAGTAATTGATGTTATCACGGCAGCCACAGTTGAAACCATAAATGAGTTCTTCAACGCTTTCCATCCCGCATAGCTGGAGAAATGTTCCAGTGTTAGTTTGTTGTTTATCATAAATAATTTTGTAATGGAGCTCAGAAAAATCACAGTAAAACTTGCAAAAATTGTAAGACAAACGAAAAGTGCCAGTAAAAACATAGGATACTGGATATACCAGGATATCTTTCTTCTTTCTGTCCCTACCATCTGACCGCTGACAGTAACAAAGGATCCCTCTTTTAAAAAGTAATTTTGAATTACATAAACAAAAACCGAGGGAATAATCAAAAGAACACAAAACACAGATGCCATCTCCATATTCTGTTCGCCTATCCAAAGATTGTACGCATCGGTTGCCATTATGGGCAAACCACCACCAATTAACATGGGATTACCAAAGTCTGCCAGAGACATAATAAAAACCAGCAATGAAGCCTTGAACAGGCCAGGTAATGCCAGAGGGATAATTACTTTAAACAGGGTTTTTACCTGGCTTGCCCCAAGATCAAGTGATGCCTCTTCCAGATTCGGATTGAGTGACTGTAATACATTGTTAACCATTAAAAAACCAAGTGGTAGGAACGAGAGAGTCTGTGCTATTATTAATCCTGGCCATCCATATATATTTGTACTGATACCCGTTAATTTGTAGATCAGCCCTCTTCTCCCGGCAATAATAATGAGAGCAAGCGAGAATATGAATGGTGGTGAAATAAGAGGTAATAAAGCTCCTGTTCTCAGAAATTGTTTTAATGGCAAATCTGTCTTGCTGATTGTATATGAAATGGCAAATGATACTATAACTACCACAGTTGTGGTAATTACACCGAGTATTAGACTATTGATCATAGCCCTGTAATAGTAGGAATACCGAAAGAAGTCCCTGTAGTTTTGCAGGGAGATCTGACCCTCGCTTCTAAACGATGTTATAAGTACCGAAGTAACAGGGTAAACAACAAATAACAGCAGAAGGATTGTCATCAAGATCGTTAGAACAATGAAAAAAGGATCTCCTCTTAGTTCACCAATCTTACTTCTCTCTACCTGGTCTGCCATATTAATGAATCACTTTTAGAATTTTTTAATAAAATAAGAAGAGGGTTTGAAAAATCAAACCCTCTTCTCGAGTTTTTCATTTATAAATTCTCACTTTGAAAACTTTTCTTTCCATGTTTTCATGATTCTCTCTCTGTTTTCCGCAGCCCATTTTGCATCGTAATTCATGAGTTTTGGATTAAACTTGACAAGAGCTTCAACTCCAGGATACGTAACTTTTGATCTATATCTTGCCACTACCTCGTGGAATTCCTTTGTCCCTATATAATCGATGAACTTCTTAGCACCACCCGGGTTCTTCGCACTTTTATAAATACATGCAATATCAAGAACAAAACCAGTTCCTTCTTCAGGGATCACCATTTCAACCGGGTATCCCTCATTTTTACGTTTTTCAACAGCCTGATCCCAGGTAATACCAATCATGTATTCTCCCTGGGCCACAAGCTGTCCTGGTGCGGAACCAGATTTTGTATATTGGGCTACATTATCGTTGAGTTTCGCAAGATAATCCCAACCCTCGTCCTCTCCAAAAAGCTGCATAATTGTAGAAACAGCGAGAAAAGCAGTCCCAGAGGTTCCGGGATTTGGCATTACAATCTCTCCTTTCCACTTTGGATCGAGCAGGTCTTTCCAGGATCTCGGTTTTTCGTATCCTTTTTCTTCCATGAGTTTTGTATTTACAGCAATACAGGCAAACCAGTAAGACCATCCATACCAGTATCCATCTGGATCCTTGTACTGATCAGGGATTGCCTCCCATGCCGGAGACTTATAGGGCATCAGCCATCCTCTTTCCTTTGCCATAAGTGCAAACGACAGAGGCCATCCAAAATGAAGGTCTGCCCCTATGTTCGGTGCTTCAGCTTCAACTCTTGCCCATCCTTCACCGGAAGACATTCTGAGTGGCTCGAGCTTCAATCCTGTTGCCTTTGAAATAGCACTTGCAAATACATCCAGCTCTGATTCATCATTATCGGTGTAGTACTTAACAACCCCACCAACCTCTTCCTTTTCACCAGCAGCATAGATTAGAGTAAAAGACAGGACAAATAAAACCACCAGAAATATTGTCCATATTCTCCTCATTTTTGACCTCCTAAATTTTTTATGAATAAAATTGGATAACTCATTCTACTACCTGTGTAAAAAATGTCAAGATATAATGGGATAAATGTTAAATATTTTTAAAA
>CAZFGQ010000011.1:0-51657 GCA_964518675.1 uncultured Spirochaetota bacterium | reverse complement strand
ATAATAAATCCCCCTCGACAATTCAACTTTATTGTGTTAATTTAACCATAAATACATGCATAAAACTCACTGAAGAATCGTGTATACTATGGTAAGAGATATAAATGCAAAGCGAGAAAAAGGCGAGGTAATTGCATTAAAAGGTAGGGAGGTTTACGTCAGGCTTGGTGCCGGTGAGAAATGCAGCAAATGTGGGATCTGCAGTAGTGATGGGAAAGGAGGTATGATTTTAAGGGCGGTTACTGATGAGTCTCTAAAGCCGGGAGATAAAGTATACGTTTTTCTAAAACCTGCTGTAATGATTAAGTCTGCGATTGTACTTTATCTTCTCCCACTTGTATTCCTGGTTATCGGTTACTTTGTGGGTACCTATGTGGCAAAACTTCTCGGAGTACCCAGAAGCAATGAAGCATTACCGGCTCTTTTTTCACTCGGTTTATGCGGTCTTTCTTTTTTAATTATTTTTTTATACGATAGGGCTAAGAGAAATGATCCTGATTTTGCTCCATATGTGAAAAGAATAATAGATAAAACTTTTAGATACTAATTTTATGAAAAAAGTTTATAAGATACTGATTGCCGTATTAGTTTTTTTTGTTTCCATCTACATATTTACCACCTTTTTTCTCATAAACTTTCCATATGACCGTCTATTCCAGTATATAAATAGAAAGTATTTCCCCGAGTACGGTATAACTACATCCGCCGAGAAGGTGGTCTATAAACTACCTAACAGACTGGTTATCGAAAATTTCGAAGTTTTATCTGAAAACAATAGGTCTGTTATTCAGGTTGAGAAAATAGAGGCAAGGTACAGGCTTTTCAAGTTTAGAAAATATCGGGATGTTAAAGATATAGTATTGAGAATTAGAGGAGTTTCATATTCGGATCAATATATGAAGGCTAATGGTGATGAGATCAGATTAATGATAAACCTGAAAACAAAAGGGTTTGTCAATATTCCTTCTGCAATCAATGGGTTGGAAAGTATTGTTTTGGATGGAAATGAAGTTATTGTGGATAGTTTGAATGTTTCTGCCATTGAGGTTGATAAGTTAAAAATTTCTTCTTTGAAATTGGATGTTGTATCCGAGCTTGATGAGTTTTTCATAAAGGAGGGAGAGATTCTGGGGGATGGATTAAAGATAGAGATAGGGGGAAAACTCAACAGAAACTCAATGGATATTGGTCTGAGATTCAGAGTGGATGATAAGCTGTATAAGGAGAATCAGAGTTTTCAGATTCTGAAGAATTTTGTGAAAGATGTGAATGATTTTTCTGTGTTTTTCAGGGGTAACCCTTCCAAACCTCTTGTATCTGTGAGCTGAAAGATGAAAACTGAAATATTGATGAAGAGACCAAAGATACTTGTTGCAGATGATAGTGACGATATGTTTTATTTAATTAAAAAGGGCTTTGAGGGTGAAAATTATGAGTTTCTCCGGGCCAGGAATGGGCTTGAAGCTCTGGAGATTCTTGAAAAGGAACTCCCAGATCTTATACTTCTTGATCTAAAAATGCCTGGTAAAGATGGGATGGAAGTGCTGGAAAGTGTCAGAGGGAATAGCAGGTTCAGTGGTATTCCTATTCTCGTATTAACAGTTGTAGATAGTTCAGAGGAGAAGATTAAAGCCCTCCAGGTTGGAGCAGAGGATTTCCTTATAAAGCCTCTTGATCCAGCAGAGTTAAGAGCTAGGGTTAAAACCCACCTTAAGTTGAAAAAGGCTACTGATGAGCTTAAGAGTTATTCTGAGAAACTGGAGAAAATGGTTGAGAATAAGACAAGGCAACTGCGGGAATATGCACAAACACTTGAGGAGAAAGTAGAAGAAAAGGTAGGGCTCATCAGAGAAAAAAATAAACAACTGATGGTGAGCATAGATGCAGCAAGCAAGGTTCAACTCAGCCTCCTGCCATCTCGTTTGCCAGAAATAGGTGGTATTGAGTTTCGGGCTGGATATTTTCCCTGTGAAAGTATAAGCGGTGATTTTTACGATGTGTTCAGAATTGATGAAAAAAATATTGGGTTTTTTGTGGCTGATGTTTCTGGTCACGGTGTACCATCAGCGATGATTACGATTTTTCTCAAACAGGAATTAATTCATCATATTAAAATTCTTGATAGAAAAAACGGGTACAGGCTCATCAGTCCTGGTGAGGTGTTGATGAGTTTTAATAAAAAATTTATAGATTTAAATATTGGAGAGGGACTCTACTATATAACGATGGTATACGGTATAATTAACACAGATACAAGGGTTATTACACTTTCATCAGCAGGTCATCATGCACTTCCAATAATTATAAGGAGTGATTCTGAAGATTTTGAACTTCTCGATAAAACAGGATTCCCTATAGGATGGGTGAGGGAGGAGCACATCTATCCAGATTCAGAGTTTGATCTAGGTAAAGGTGGAACTGTACTGATCTACACCGATGGACTGATTGAGATCTACAAACATCTGAAAAGAGAAAACAGTACTGAAAAGATATTTTCACATATAGTAAAAGATTTGAAAGAGCGTAAAGATTTCAGTGACTATATTGAAAAATCTGTAGAAAAGATTCTCAGAAAGAATAATAAGCTTATGGATGATGTGACTTATCTCTTGATGAGGGTAAAAAAGGAAAAATGAACTACCAAAACCCCAGAAGAATCATTTCTGGATCAAGGAGAATTGTTGTAAAACTTGGTACGAGGGTTCTGACAACAGATGATAACACTCTTAATATGGATGTTGTAAACTCCATATGTTCTCAGCTTGCCACATTCATTGGCAAGGGTAAACAATTCATAATAGTTTCTTCCGGCGCTATAGCACTTGGTCTTTCCAGGCTGGGTTTTGATAAAAGACCTTCCGAAATAAACCTTTTGCAGGCTGCTGCTGCGGTTGGTCAGAACTGGTTGATGCAGGCATACGAATCAGCTTTTCAAAGTTCTAAAATAGAAACGGCTCAGATCCTTATTACAAAAGAGGATATTCAATCGCGAAGAAGATATATAAATATAAGAAATACGATTTTCACTCTTCTCGATTTTGGTGTAGTTCCTGTGGTTAATGAGAATGATACAGTATCATTTTCTGAGATAAGATTTGGTGATAACGATTTAATATCTGCTTATCTTTCCATAATGATAGATGCTGATTTACTATTGATTCTAACAGATACAGACGGGGTCTATGAATCAGATCCTAAAAGATCCGAAGATGTTAAGAAAATAGACATCATAAGTCGAATAACAAAAGAAATAAAAAAACTTGCCTCAGGTAAAGGTTCCAGATTTTCTTCTGGTGGAATGGAGTCAAAGTTGAAAGCATCAGAGATTGCAACAAGAGGTGGGGTTGGTGTTTTGATAGCGAATGGGAAGGATCTTGATTTAAAGGCGGTTTTTGATGGGAAATCGGTAGGAACATTCTGTTTGCCCTTTGATAAAAAAATAAGCGGGAAGAAAAAATGGATTGGATTTAATCCCAAAGTTGATGGTATTATTGTGGTGGATGAGGGAGGAGAAAGAGCAATAGTTGAGAAAAATAAGTCCCTTTTACCTGTTGGGATAATAAAAGTAGAGGGTGATTTTAAGATAGGCGATAATGTTTCAATCAGAAATACCCGTGGAGAGGAAATAGCAAGGGGGCTCACAAACTTTTCAAGTGATGAGTTAAAGCTTATAATGGGAAAAAACACAAAGATGATTCCAGAAATTCTAAATTGTGAGAGTTACTTTGAGGAAGTAGTCCATAGGGATAATATGGTTGTACTTGTCGAATAGATTTACATTAGGGCGAACTTCGAGTTTTCGTTATGAAACGCAAATTTAACTCAACATTTATTCTATTATGAAAGTTCTATTTGCTGGAGGTAAAAATGGGAGTAAAACAGATAGATATCAGAGAATATATATCAGATATGGCAAAAAAGGCCAAAGAAGCATCAAGGGTTATCAGAACGCTAAAAGCAGAACGTAAGAACAGAGCTCTTTTAAAAATTTCGGAACTGATAAATGAAAGAAGATCTGATATCATCAGCGCTAATAGAATAGATTATGAGAATGGCAAAGCCGCAGGGCTATCGGAAGCATTTCTGGACAGATTGCTCCTGACGGAAAAGCGCATTGATGATATGGTAACTTCTCTCCAGGAGATCGCGGCTCTGGAGGATCCAGTTGGAGAGATTGTTGGTGTAAGAAGGCCCCAGGGGTTTGTACTCGAGAAAGTGAGGGTTCCAATTGGGGTTATTGCAATGATCTATGAATCAAGGCCAAATGTTACAGTTGATGCAGCAGCCCTATGCCTGAAATCTGGGAATGCTGTGATTCTCAGAGGTGGAAAAGAATCTATAGAGAGTAACCTGACACTGGCGGGCATAATAAGAGAGGCTCTTGCGATGAGTGACATCCCTCAGGATGTAGTACAGTATGTTGCAAGAAAAGAGCATGAAGGAATAAGCTGGCTTGTAAAACAGAGTGGATACATTGATCTTGTTATTCCAAGGGGAGGGGAAGGGCTGATAAAGCGGGTTGTTGAGGATGCTACTATACCTGTAATAAAGCACTATAAGGGGGTGTGTCATCTTTATATCGACCGGGAAGCAGACCTGGATATGGCTCTTGAGGTTGTATATAATGCTAAAGTTCAGAGACCGGGTACTTGCAATGCACTGGAAACTCTTCTTGTACATGAAGATATTAGTGATAGGTTTCTTCCTCTGGTAAGAAATAAGTTGAGTAACGTGGAATTACGGGGATGTGAAAAAACCCTTGAGATTATAAGAAACGGAGTAACAAGGGCTACTGAAGAGGATTACTATACGGAATACCATGACCTTATTCTTTCTGTAAAGGTCGTTTCAGGAGTTGAGGAAGCTGTTCAGCACATTGCAAAGTACGGTAGTGAACATACAGACGGGATTATCTCAAAGAATCTTCAAACCGTTGAGTATTTTGTTCAGAATGTGGATTCCGCTGTAGTTACTGTAAATGCGTCGACAAGGTTAAGTGACGGTGGAGTGTTTGGCCTGGGGGCAGAAATAGGGATCAGTACCGATAAATTACATGCCAGAGGTCCAATGGGAATTAAGGAATTAACCACGTATAAGTGGGTTCTCAGAGGAGAGGGCCATATCCGGGAGTAAGGAGTTTTATAATAATTTAGAACAAAAATCGGCGTTAAAGCATCTAAAGTATTGATGTATGAATGTCGTTAGATTAAATATGGAAATCCCCAGAGCCTTCAGCAGGAAACTTCCAAAAATTCTCTATTTGATAATTGCGGCGTTAATGTTTTTTTGGAGCGCCTATGTTTTCATTTATGGAGGCGGGGGTGCGCTGAAAAGAAATCAATTGAAAAATGAGATACTGAGGCTAAGGCAGGATATAGAAAACCTGAAGAAAGAGAAAGAAATACTGGAATGGAAAATTAATAAGATCGAAAGTAATCCAAAATTCATTGAGACTATTGCGAGAGAAATGGGATATAAAAAAGCAGGAGAGGTTATTTTTAAGCTTATAAAAAAAGAAGATTTGGTTAAGAGTGGCGCCGCATATCGGAATAATCCTCAATTTAATTCAAAATAATTATAATGAAATCATTAACAGGATTTAGGTATATCTTGCAATTATCGCTCACCTCAGAAATATACTATCGCAGTCTCTACATTGGGGTTAAAAGGGGTTAAAAAAATATTGACTCAAATTTAATTAATTGGTAGTATTTATAGTACTAATAGTAAAAGTAGTATTTTATTTAATTATAATTGAAATGCCGGGAAATAAAGGCCATAGTGATTCCGAGATTCAGAAATATAAAGCAAAAACCTAATATTACAACTGGAGTTGTAAATGAATAAGGTTAAAATCAATATTACCATTGATGAGGAACTGTATAACTGGCTTAATTCGAAGAGAGATATGGTTCCTCTCTCTACCTACATTAATTATTTGCTAACCGAAAGAAAAGAAGCGGAAGAGCTTATAACCAACTACAGTAAGGATGCAGGTAAACTAAAAGCTTTTATTCAAAAGACGCTTGAAAGAATTAAAGGAGGGGATAGATTCTTGGAAATACTATCAAAAGAGTATCTTAGCGACCTGTAGATATTATTTAAAAAGTTTTCAAGAAGACGACCAATTTTTATTTCGATTCTCAATTTACAATTTATACTTCTGCTAAAGTGGTTAAATCAAAAAGAGGGAGGGATTTGAATGCCTATCAAGAATTTCATAAAAGCAACAGCGGTAACTCTGGGTGCTAAAACAGCGTTAAAGATAATGACAAGTGTTTCCGAGGAAAGATGGATGAGAATGGTTCATCCAATTATAGCAAGACAGACAATGCCAGAAGCTGCAATAATGTTAGACCTCATGTTGAGGAGATTGCATAGAGGGTTTCCCACGCTGTCCAAAGCTGTGAAAGAAAAATTTGTGCAGAATTTTATTGTAAAACCGTTTACAATTTATGGGCCAAGGAGAAAAGCATTTTATGAGGAGAATGGTTACCATGTTCCATCATTGATAGTTATAAGTCCCACGATGAAGTGTAATCTGAATTGCTACGGATGTTATGCGTATCAGTACGAGAAATCCCAGGATCTGGATTTTGATACGGTTGATAGGATAATAACAGAAGCTAAAGAAATGGGCATTTTTTTCTTTGTAATATCAGGTGGAGAACCCAATATATGGCCACCTCTTCTCGATATTTTGGAAAAACATGATGATGTGATTTTTCAGATATATACAAATGGTACCCTTATCGATGATAAGAGAGCGGATGAATATGCAAGGCTTGGGAATGTTCTTCCCTGCATAAGTGTTGAGGGATTTGAAAAGGAAACCGATGAGAGGCGAGGAAAGGGGACATTTCGAAAGATCAGCGATGCCATGGATAGGTTAAGAGAGAAGGGTGTTATCTTTGGGTTTTCTGCAACAGCCACAAGGCAGAATAATGAGTTTATAGTAAGTGATGAGTTTGTTGATTATTACATAGAAAAAGGAATATATATAGGCTGGTATTTTAATTACATACCTATTGGCAAGGATCCTGATCTCAGCCTTATGCCAACACCCGAACAGAGAAACTACAGGAGGAAAAGGGTTATAGAGCTGAGGGATACAAAAAAGGTTGTTCTGGCTGATTTCTGGTGTGATGGTGTTTTAACAAATGGGTGTCTTGCCGGGGGATACGAATACTTACATATTATTTCAAACGGCGATGTTGAGCCATGTGTTTTCTGCCATTTTGCAGCTGATAATATTAAGGAGAAGAGCCTTAAAGAGGTTCTGGAATCTCCTTTCTTCATGGCTTTTAAGAGGAGAAGACCATATAATGAGAACCTCCTCAGACCATGTACGATTATTGATAATCCACACATTTTGAGAGAGGCAGTAAAAGAGGGAGGTGCTCACCCAACACATGAGGGTTCTGAATCGATCATTACAACTCTTGCCCCATTTATTGATGAATATGCCAGGAAATATGGAGAAATAGCGGATAAGGCCTGGAGAGAAGAATACGTTAATAATACCTATTACAAACATCTCTCATGGCTCGATGAAATAATGAATGGAAGAGCCAAGAGAAAGCTCAAGAAAAAGAAGGAGAAAGCAAAAAAAGAAGAAAGAGAGGCAGTTACAGTTTAACACAACTCTCCAATTTATTAAGTGAAGGCGCATTTAACCGATACTAAAAGAAAAGATTGCAGAGGGTTAAAATGCGCCGTTTTTTTATATCTTCCTGTACGTTGATTTTCATATTGGCTATCTATTTTAATTTTCCACTTTTTGCAGGTCAGAATGATTACAATCTTATAGACACGCCAAAAGCTTATACATCATACAAAGGGGATATGCGATTTGAGTTCAGTATGTACGATGATGGGGGTGTCCTCGGCTCGGCCACTCTGGCTATATCGGATTTTGCTTTTCTCGGTATATACTTCGATGTGGGCAAACTTATTGGAAGTGAGAATGTTTCCTGGAATCCGCCTGGTGTTATTGCAAGATTTCTATTGTCCGATGGGACAACGGCGCTTCCACCCATAGCGATTGGATATTCTTATTTTATGAAAGGGGAGCTAAGTAAGGTTAACGGCACAATTGTAAATGGAATCTACATTGTAGCTTCTCAGAGTTATTTTTTTCTTGGTTATGAACAGATGTTGAATTATGGAGTAAGATATCCTGTTATGCCAGTGGAGTATTCCAGGCCCGAAAACCTCTCTTTTTTCGTTGGTACAGATTTGGAAGTAAGTCCTGAGTTCAGTATTAAGGGTGAGATTGAAAATATTCATTTTGGTGAGGGCAAGTGGCCCCTGACCTTTTATAATTTTGGTGTTACTCTTAACGTTGCCGATCTTATCTCCCTTTCCTTTGAGTTTAAGTATTCAAAATCGATTGACAGGGTTGTTAGAATGTTGAATATAGCCTACCTTTCTCAATTCTGAGCATTTTTTCTGGAAATGAATAAAAATGGTTTTGTGGAACTGCAAATAATGATAAACTAAGATGACTGTTTGTGTGAACTTAAGGTCTTAATAATAAGGGGATAGTTGGTATATTCAATCCGGAAAATTCAAAAATTGTGAATCAAAATTGTTTGAAAATCGCCGGTACTGACATATTTTTTTATATTTTACTTCTGATTTTCTGTTTTTCATAAAGTCTGGGATCTGTCCTAGTTTCAAATTTGGGAGGAGTATGGCATTGGAGGGATATGTAGCATCTGCGGAAGAAGTACGGAGGAGAATTGAAAAGGTTTTTGCAGGCCTGGGTGAAGTTGAAGTTGATGGAATCTTTATTTTTAATGAAAAATTGGTTGATGATAATTTTTTATACCTTACCGGTATTGGAGATGGTGTATTTGAAAATTGCGGATTGTTTGTCACAAGATCTGGTTTTCAGTGCGTCTTTTCTACGGTCCTTGAAGAAGAAGCTATTAGATATTCGCCGTACAATGAGGTGTATGTATACAAAAATGGTGAAGAGAGAGATAGAGTTATTGCAGAAGTCCTTAAAGAGTACGAGAACATTGGGGTATGTTACGACAGACTTACATACGGGTTTTTCAATCATCTTGCCTCTAAGTTGCCCGACCAGAAATGGATAAATGTTGATTTTGCATTGAAAAAAGCAAGGATGGTAAAAACTGAATATGAAATTCAGAAGATTAAGAAGGCCTGTAGCATTGTTGGTGAGGTTGAACTGCAAATCCCTGATTTACTTGAGGAGGGAATTAGGAAAGAAATAACTGAGACCGAGCTTGCCGTGGAAATTGATTATTTGATGAGAAAAAAGGGTGCTACAAAAATTGCATTTGACACAATTGTAGCTTTTGGTGAAAACTCCTCTCTTCCACATTACAGAAGTGGCAATCAAAGCATTAAACCAGGTTTACCTGTATTAATAGATTTTGGAGCGGGATATTTAGGATACTGTTCAGACATAACAAGAACATTTGTAATTGGAAATCCTGAGGATTGGGTAAGGGATCTGTACACAACAGTTTATTCGGCATACAGGATTGCTATTGATAGTATACGGGAGGGCGTGCCTTCGGATAATGTTGATAAAAAGGTAAGGGAGTTTATTGATAGCCACGAAAACTACAGGGGCAGATTTATTCACAGGCTTGGCCACAGTATCGGTATCTCTGTTCATGATGATGGTTATCCTGGTGCTACATTCAATAATTTGTTTTTGGAGAATATGACTGTAACAGTCGAGCCTGGTATCTATCTGCCAGGAAAAGCCGGGATAAGGGTTGAAGATGATATTAGGGTGAAAAAAGATGGGGTTGAAATATTAAACTCCCCATTGAAGTCGTTAGATGAGTACATTTTAGTCTAATAATTTGAAAATGAAATAAACATGAATATCGAAACCAGAAATAAAATACTGAATTATATTGATTTATTTATCCTTTTTATACAACTTGACCTGTTTATCTGGATACTCTTTGAGCTTGGATATCCATTCCGTCCACTTATTTATAGAGTCACTATCGGTGTAATTCTTATCCTTCTTTTTGAAGTTATAATTGAAGCTTCATTCAGCACCAGATTAACCGTATATCTTAGAAATAACTGGTATAAACTTTTCTTTGTATTTATTGGGCTTTATTTCTACTGGAAGTTTGTCGGGTATCCACAGAGTGGTAAATACATATCAATCCTTTCAAAGCTATTTCTCGGTGGACTTGAACTTCTTCTTTTTATCAAATTCATTTTGCAGCTTCAACGGATTAAAGAAATAATAGGCACATTCAGGGTCAGTCCTGCACAGCTAATAATTGTCAGTTTTGCAACAATAATATTAATTGGTAGTTTTCTCCTTTACCTTCCCTATTCCCGACCCAGGGGAAGCAGTATGAGATATATAGACGCTCTATTTACATCTGTTTCTGCAGTATGTGTTACAGGGCTTGTGGTGGTTGATACCGGTGCTGCTTTCTCAGCGGGTGGTAAGGTTTTGCTTCTCATGTTGATCCAGGCCGGTGGGATTGGGATAATGACAATAGCTGCCTTTATACAACTTTCACTCGGAAGTCAAATGTCCCTTTTTGGGCGTTTTTCTACCGCTTCTGTACTTGGTCAAACGACATTGAAGGACCTGTATGAAGTAATAAAAGCAATTGTAAAGATTACATTTATAATTGAGGGTTTCGGAAGCATATTGCTTTTTATGGTATTTATGGAAAAATGGGGGATGGGGATAAAGGCTTTATTTTATGGAGTGTTTCACAGTATATCTGCGTTTTGTAATGCTGGGTTCTCTCTCTTCAGCGATAGTTTTACCGGTTGGGTTGGTATTGCTAAGATGAATTTTTTACTGATCATGTTAATTATACTTGGGGGGCTTGGTTTTACAGTTATTCTCAATCTCTGGAGAAGGCTTTTAAGAGGAAGGACAGAACGCATAACGGTTCAGACAAAGATAGTGTTAATCATGTCAACAATTCTTATAATTGTAGGTGGAATTGAGTTTTTTATTTTTGAAAGTGACAATGTTTTAAAGAGTTTAAAGCCAGGTGAAAAATTTCTTGCCTCTTTATTTCAATCCGTGACAGCAAGAACGGCCGGGTTCAATACAGTTGATATATCTGCATTGAGGCCCATAACCCTTTTTGCTTTGAGTATTCTCATGTTCATTGGAGC
Source organism: uncultured Spirochaetota bacterium (assembly GCA_964518675.1). Taxonomy (GTDB): domain Bacteria; phylum Spirochaetota; class B62-G9; order B62-G9; family CAZFGQ01; genus CAZFGQ01. Next base: position 40,506 of record CAZFGQ010000011.1, on the reverse strand, counting down.
ATCGCCCGGTTCAACCGGTGGTGGCATAAAAACAACCACATTTTTTATTCTTATTCTTTCCATAGTAACAATCCTGAGAGATCGCAGATTTAATACTGTTTTTAACAGGCGAATACCCTTTCAGGTGGTGAATAGGGCATTTGCGATTCTTGTAAGCGCCCTTGGCATAGTGGTGCTGGCAACACTTCTCCTCGGAGTTTTTGAGAACTTTTCTTTCCCACAGCTTTACTTTGAGGTGGTCTCAGCATTCGGTACTGTAGGCCTCTCGACAGGCATAACACCTTACTTAACAGATGCTGGAAAAATAATTATTATGTTATTAATGTTTATTGGAAGACTTGGACCGCTTACTATTGTTCTTGCAGTAGGAGCTCAACCCACAACAAGGCTTGTGACATACCCTGAAGAGCAGGTAATGGTGGGTTAGGAGGAAAAAATGAAGCAGTTTGGAGTTTTTGGGCTTGGTATTTTTGGCAAATCCGTGGCAAGAAACCTCATGAAAGAGGGGATGGAGGTAATTGCCATAGATAGGATTGAGAAAAATATAGAAGAGATAAAGAATGAAGTAACCCAGGCAGCCATACTTGATTCAACGAAAGAGGAGGCACTGAAGGCCCTTGATATAGGTAACCTTGATTGCGCTATTGTCGCTATCGGTGATGACATGGAGTCGAGTATCCTGACAGCTCTTCTTTTAAAGAAGCTGGGGGTACCAAAGATTATAGCGAGAGCAACCTCAGAAGCACATAAACAGATTTTGACACTTATAGGTGTGGATGAGGTTGTAAATCCTGAGGAAGAAATAGGTTTACGACTTGCCAAGCGCTTGAGTTCAACCCATATACTTCACCATCTCGATATTTCCGAGGAGCATACCATCGCTGAAATTCTCGTATCGGATGCCTTTGTTGGAAAAACAATCCGCGAAATGAATCTCAGGGCAAGATTTGGAGTAAATATAGTCGGTATTAAGAAGAAAATTCCCTATGTTTCAGAATCTGGTGAGAACATGTTTATTGAGAAGTACATAGATTTTCCTTCCCCGGATGATGTTTTTGAAGAGGGTGATGTACTTGTTCTTGTGGGCGATGAACGTGCAATTGCTGAGGTAGAAAAGTTTATTGAAAGAAAAGATTAGGAGAATAAAGAATGAAATCCTCCTTTAATGCTTTCCTCAGAGCTTATAATCTGTTTTCAATTTTTTTCTTTCTCTTTGGTGTAATAGCCATTACTGTAGGGGGCCAACCTCTCATCCGGGGTGAGGCATTCAATGATCCTGTGATAATACATGGTATATACATTTTCAGGATAGTTGTTATTTTTCTTTTCGGCAGTGGTTTTGTAATTAGCTCCCTTTTGTTTATATCTCTTCGTAGAAAAAGTATAACCGCCTATAAGAAGATCATTGATAGGATTGCAAATGACAGGAGCATGTCGTTTAATCTAAACATTTCATTTCCTGAAACCGATGAGTTTGGAGACCTGGGAAGATGGCTTAACAGATTTGTGGCGACTTTGAGGAAGTTTGATCAGTTGAAAGTTGAACGTTTAAGAGCTGCCCAACAAAAAATCTCTTTTTTAAGTGAAGCGATGAATAAAGGTGTGGTGGTATTATCACGGGAAAGAAGAATAAGCTTTGTGAATTCCCACTTTAACAGACTTTTAAATCTCGGAGATAAGAGCATAATAGGACTTCCCATAGAGAAAATAATAAGTGATGAGCGCTTTTTGAAAACCCTGGATATGCTGGAGGAAAAGCCAAAGAATACCCAGATAGATGATCTCAAGATCAAGGTGGATAATGTGATTTATAGAACAAAAGTTATGCTTGTTCCGATAATTAGTAGTGAACTCAAGCTTGAAGAGGTTCTTGTAATTTTTGATTATATCCAGAAGAAGGTTCTTCAGAGATGAGGATTGTTTTCCCGCTTCTTATACTGCTGATAATTCTGGTTTTTCCATTGTCGATTTTTGCCCAATCTGTATCTGATCAAGAAGAGTTAATTGGTACGGCAGAGGTTACCTATCTCAGGTGGGGAGGGGTAAAAAACGGGTGGAAAAGCATCTATAAGTTTATAGACACCACTCTTGTGCATGGAGAAATGGGCAAAATAAGTGTTTCCCTAGCTGACAATTCAGCAGTTCCGGATAAAAATACTGAGATTTTGATTAATTTTGACTCATGCAGAAGGGACAGAGTTAATCCATATTTGACTGATTACAGGATTGAAGAGGTGGATGTATTTCCTTCCAGGGATGTAAAACTTTTTGGTTCCTGTTCGGGTGGTTTTGTCAATTATAAAAATACTGTAAAGATTAAGGTTCTCGATAATAGCTTTTTCTTTATCAGTAATCCTCTTGGTAGTTTTACCATCGATTTTTATATTTACCCTACTTCAATATATGATGATTCTGAGATTATTGGCTGGAGGTCTCCGGTAGTTTTATTTGATGGTGAATACGCAGGTATAAGATGCTATTTCAAAAATGGCAGACTTACATGGAGCTTTGAAAAGGTATTTTTTGATTCGAAGGGTAATCCTGTTGATTTTAAAATATCTGAAATATACGATGAGATACCCTACGAATGGCATTATCATGCACTTATTTACAATTCATCAAATGGATTGATGACATTAATGCGAGATGGGAAAACTGTAGGTCTTAAGTGGTTGACGGAGAACTTCAGGGAAGATGGTACTCTTCTGAGGGGAAAAATTACCAGATATATAAAAGAGCCCATAATCCTGGGCAGAAGTTTTCTTGGGTATATGGATGAGTTCAGAGTCTCGAGAGGTATTCGATCGATAAATCCGGGATTATACAGAAGTAGAGGATATGTGATTAGCGATGTGCTTGAGATAGGCAGAGGATCGAAGATTATAAGAGTAAAATGGGAAAGCAGTGAAGAAATGGGGACTCTGGTAAAGATATACTACAGGCTATCCGATGTTTTTTTCCCACCCGACGCTGAAGAAACTGAAGCTGAAACAGAGGGAAAGAGTTTTTTGGGCTGGAGACTTGCCTACAATGGCACAGTTATTCAACAGCCTCCACGGGGGCGATTTCTCCAGTGGAAAGCAGAGTTGTTTGGAACGGCTAATAGATATACACCATTGCTTGATTCTCTTGAATTCCTTGTAGAACTCGATAGACCCCCACTCCCTCCTTTGCTTATGGAGGCAAAACCTCTCGATGGAGGGGTCAGGCTTAAATGGGTTAAAAATAAAGAAAAAGATGTGGCAGGATACAGGATTTATTACGGGCCTTCATCCCATTATTACTTCGGCGATGAAGCTGATCTCGGTCCTTCACCTATCGAGGTGGGTAATATAGATGAGCTTGAGATAAAAGGGCTTGAGAATGAGAAGGTTTACTTTTTTGCCCTCACTGCGGTTGATAAAGCGGGTCTGGAAAGCGGATTCAGCAGGGAAATAGCTGTTCGCCCTTCCTCCATATATGCTGAATAGGTTCTAGACTTTTTGCGGTGTTCGATTACATATTTTCTTACCGCCAGTGCAGCTTTAGCGCCTTCACCGGAAGCAATTATTATTCTTTTTCCGAACGCATCGGTAACATCTCCAGCTGCAAATATCCCCGGATGGGAGATTGAGCAATCTTTGTTTATAATAATTTCTACCTGATCATTGAGTTTAACAAGCTTTCTAACAAGAGCCGAGTTTGGATGCATGCCAATTGATATAAAAATCCCTGAAACGGGAATTTGAATTATTTCACCCGACTCTTTAACACGCACTTTTACTCCAGAAAGAACTTTCTCTCCCTCAAACTCCAGAACTTTTGTATTTTCATATATCTTCAGTTTTTTAAGGGTTTTAACTCGATCAATAAGGGCGTGATCTGCTGTAAGTTCGAAATCGGTGAATAGATAAATATCTTTTGCAATCTTTTCAAGTTTTTCAACTATCTGTAATGCTGAATTTCCTCCGCCAATAACCCCTACACTGGATCCCTGGACGAACGAATAATCCTGAATGTTACCATAAAAGACTCCTTTTCTCTGAAATTTCTCCTCACCGGGTATATCGAGTTTTCTTCTCGTCATTCCGGTTGCAATTATGAGAGCATTTGATTCATACTGATCGGCCTCTGATGTTGTTATTTTAAAACCGTCATTTAATTCTTCAATTTTTTCAACCTCTGCTATTTTGTGGTCAACATAATGGGTGTGAAGCAGATGATTTTGAAACTTCCTGACAAGTTCAGGTCCGGTTATAAAATCATACCCCATATAATTCTCTATCTTTGCGCTGTCATACGCCTGACCACCAATGTCTTTTGTAATTGTATTTATATTAATGTTTGGACTTTTTGCTTGACTGTTTCGCGTGAATAGACTAACTTAAAACATACCCTAGAGGGGTATACTATATTATCCTGGAGTTATCTGATGTTTGGTCTGGCAAGATATACACCTTACTGTGGGTGGATTTATGGATATGGAGGATTAATTATGTGGATAATATTTTTGGTTGCTATAGGTATATTGGTTTATTTTCTGGTGCGTGGACAGGGAAACCGGGCGAATATTAAAAATATTTTCAGTGAATCCCCAATTGACATTGCTAAGAAAAGATATGCAAGGGGGGAGATTACTAGAGAAGAGTTTGAACAGTTAAAGAGAGAACTAGAATGATTTGAGAGTTCATGGAAATTTTGGTTTAATGAATAAACATTATAGGAATTTTAAAAGCCATTTTTAGGAAACCAGTAAAAAATCGTTAAACACCCATTGGAAAATTGGGGTGATTAAAAGTATTTTGATTGTTTTTTGTGTTTTTTAGAGGGGTATTTTAAGGAGGCAGTAAAATGAGTAATAGCAGTAATGAAAGTAGTGGTAGTGCCGGTAAATCATCCGGTAAATTACATGGAATGGATGTTGAACGTCGGGATCATGTGCATAATGATGGTTTACATGAAGGGCATGAGATGAAGCACATGGAACATCATATTAACGCGGAGGAGGTAGAACATGGTGAAAATGCAGGCATGGATCATAAGCATGTCAACCATGACCATCACTCCCATCATGAGCACATGGTAATGGACTTCAGAAGACGTTTCTGGGTTTCGCTTATTATAACTGTGCCTGTTCTTTTATTATCTCCTCTTATCCAGAAACTTCTTGGACTACAGGTTGCACTGAGTTTCAGTGGTGACAACTATGTTTTATTTGCATTGTCCTCTTTTGTATTTTTTTATGGTGGTTATCCGTTTTTAAAGGGTTTGTTTAAGGAGATTGGTAAAATCCAGCCAGGAATGATGACTCTGATAAGTGTTGCAATTTCTGCAGCTTATTTCTATAGCGCTGCTGTAAGTTTTGGGCTAACGGGAAAATTGTTTTTCTGGGAACTTGTGACTCTTATTGATATTATGCTCCTGGGACACTGGATTGAAATGCGCTCTGTAATGGGGGCATCAAGGGCACTGGAAGAACTGGCAAAATTAATGCCCTCAGAAGCACATAAGGTCATGTCCGATGGCAGTGTTGTGGATGTGCCACTTGAGGAATTAAAGGTGGGAGATAGGGTTCTGGTAAGGCCTGGAGAAAAGGTTCCCACAGATGGTATCGTTGTTGAGGGTGAAACATCCGTGAATGAAGCCATGATTACTGGGGAATCGGCTCCTGTTCCAAAGAAAACCGGTGACGGTGTGATAGGTGGTTCAATCAATGGTGAGGGAGCGGTTACAGTAGAAGTGCAGAAGGTTGGCAAAGATTCATTTTTGTCTCAGGTAATAGAGCTTGTAAAAGAAGCTCAGGAAAGTAAGTCCAGAACCCAGGATCTGGCAAACAGAGCAGCTCGCTGGTTAACGATGATTTCTCTCAGTGTTGGGACAGTTACATTTATTGTATGGTTCTTTATAATAGACAGAGAGTTTGTATTCGCCCTTGAACGTACCATAACGGTTATGGTTATTACATGTCCTCATGCACTTGGACTTGCCGTACCACTGGTTGTTGCTGTCTCGACAGCTCTGTCTGCAAAAAACGGACTATTGATAAGAAACAGAGCTGCTTTTGAACAGGGCAGAAAGATAGAGGCAATTGTATTTGATAAAACTGGAACCCTTACAGAGGGGAGGTTTGGTGTAACTGATGTTATACTTTTTGATGATAATATTGGAAAAGATGAATTACTAAAATATGCGGCCTCCGTTGAAGCTCAATCAGAACATCCCATTGCAAGAGGAATAGTAGCCTCCGCAGATGGTACATATCCTGTAGAAAAATTTCTTGCAATACCGGGGAAAGGTGCTGAAGGTAAGGTAAAAGGGAAGGACGTTAAGGTGCTCAGCCCTGGATATCTCAGAGAGAAAGGCATAAAAGTAGATGAAAATAGAATTGAACAATTATCGAGACAGGGAAAAACAGTTATTTATGTTCTAATTAATGGTAAACCTGCCGGTGCAATAGCCCTTGCTGATATAATTCGTTCTGAGGCGAGGGAGGCTGTTTCTCAACTTAAAGAAATGGGTATTACCTGTATGATGCTCACCGGAGATAATCGGAGGGTGGCCCAGTGGGTTGCAAATGAGGTAGGGCTCGATGAATATTTTGCAGAGGTTCTACCCCATGAAAAATCAGAAAAAATAAAAGAGGTCCAGGTCAGGGGGATAACTGTGGCAATGACGGGTGACGGAGTCAATGATGCTCCTGCACTGGCTCAGGCTGATGTGGGTATAGCAATTGGTGCTGGAACGGATGTGGCGGTGGAAACTGCAGATATTATACTTGTTCGCAGTAATCCGCTTGATGTGGTTGCAATTCTGAAGCTCTCAAGGGCTACATATAAAAAAATGATTCAAAACCTTGCCTGGGCTACTGGATACAATGCTTTTGCCATTCCACTGGCTGCTGGAGTTCTTGCCGGTGCTGGAATAATTCTTGGTCCTGCAATGGGAGCCGTTTTGATGTCTCTCAGTACTGTTATAGTGGCCATAAATGCGAGATTTTTAAGGGTTGAAAAGTAAGAGCCATGATGATAAATACTGGATAAATGTCTCAGTGGCAACAATTGATCTAAAGGGGAAATTTAGGGGATGATAAAGTCTATTGTTGTATTTACAGTAACGTGTCCTTCGGGAGGCAGGGCAAAGGTATTATTAATATTCGAACTAATATAATCTCCCCTCAGGTGCCTTCTATCACCATTTATGTCGTTGTATGAGTAGAGATAGTATAGACCTGGGTGCACATTGGTAAAAGTGTAACTTCTGGTATTTACAGGAAGAAACACATATCTCGAGATGTATTTCAGGTTTTCTTTTTTGTAAACCGGTCCTTCAAAAAGTGAGCTTGTAGTCAATAGTAGAAACAGCTCATCATCATCCTTTGTCTTCAGTTCGTTACTTATAGAGATATTTACCGTAACTTTTCCCACATAGGGCTGGCTCAGGGACTTGTAGGGATCATTTTCAAGCTCGAAATGGATACTCTCCGATCTGTATTTAAAAACATTAGAGAAATCCTTTATCATAACAGGTTGGGGAAAGTTGAAGTGAGAAATCGCCTGAACAGCAGGAGTTCTGTCTCCAAGTTTTGCCCTCCATCGTGCATGTATCTGGAGAGGTGAAACCCTGTTGAATTTATTGGTGTAAACTTCCATAAGAAACTCATCCTCTTTGAAAGTTAACTCGGTATAGGCACGGTTATCACCCGCCTGAAAGTCCGAAAAACGGTAGTATCCCTCTGATTCTTTTACTGTATCGATAACCTCGTATGTAACGCACCCTTTATTATCAAATACACCTTCTGTTCGTAGAGCAACCTTAAGACGATTTTCATGTTTGACAATAAAAAAACTGATATAGTTAATTGTTCTGGTGTCAAGTGTTGAGTATTGTGAAACCTGTCCTTCAGAGACAGGGCGAAAATCCACATACCAATTGTCAAAGCTACCTGCTGGTGTGGTGGTGGAAACCGGTCCATGCCATAATCCTGGAATACGACGAAGGATGCCGTATCCCATTACAATGTTTTCTTCCTGATCTGGTGGTACAGAAATTCTAACCTTTTCTTGGGTCATACACTGGGATAGAAAAAGTGAGAGTAGAAGTATGACGATCGACATTAAAAAGTGGCGAATTGATAGATCCCTGATAGAAAAAAACCGTGTAAGAAAGTTGGTTTTCGGTATTTTCATGGAATCCTCCTTTTTTGTTTCCTTCGGCAGGCGAAGTTACTGGATGCGTAACAGTACTGGAAACAGGTTAATGAGTAGTATAAATAATGCGGGGATAAATGCAATATAATATTTTAGCTGTACTGATCTTGAGTCCGATTTTTACCTTTCCTGTTGGAGTTATCGCATTCGGTAACATTACATATTAGATACACTTATTTTGGTTTTACTGATTGGGAAAAAGCTTTATTGACTCGAAAAGAGGCTGATATTCTTAATTTTTGATGAAGTAGAAGTGTTTATATTTTAGGTGAATAAATCAAGCCCTTTATATATTTTATTCTTCTAATATTCTTATCTCATAATTAATTGGACAATTTTTCCTCAGCATTGCACTAACTCCACAGTACCTTTCCTGGGATAGCGATACTGCTTTTTCGAGTTTTGATCTATCAAGCCCTTTTCCCCTGAACTCATATATCAATTTTATGTTTGTGTATATTTTTGGATGTTCATCAGCCACATCAGCCTCGCATGTGAGTTTGAATCCATCGAGATTTACCTTCATTTTTTTCAGTATAGAAACAACATCCATCCCCGTGCAACCGGCAAGGGATGCGAGTACAAGGGGTTTCGGTCTTGGGCCCTCATCGTGACCACCAAACTCGGGGGTTGAGTCCATTGTTACTTTGTGGCCCGTTACTTCAGCCTCAAACTTCATTTCGCCTTTCCACTCTGTAGATACAGACTCCTTTCCCATTTACTTTCTCCTTATTTGGATTGACATATTGGGATATTGGTTTAATATAATATGGCAAATCTTTATGTCTAAGGGAAATAGGAAATCGTGAGCATTTGAGCAAAGGAGAAGGTTAAATGGAGAGTGAAATGGAGGTAAAGAAAAAGAGACGGAGAGAAATATTTGGGTTTATGATGTTTGATTTTGCAAACTCCTCCTATACAACCATTATTATCACTGCAATATTTAATGCCTATTTTGTGAAGGTTGTTGTTAATCAGGCCAATAAAGGGGAGTTTCTCTGGGCTGTAACATTGAGTATATCCTATTTTCTGGTAATAGTGCTTGGGCCTGTCTTTGGTGCGCTGGCTGACTATTCGGGACTCAAGAAGAGGTTTTTATTTTATTCATATATTCTATGTGTAATTTTTACGGCTCTTCTATTTTTTGTAAAAGAGGGTAACATCCTGATGGCGGTTATTTTTGTAATCCTCAGTAATCTCGGGTATTCGGCCAGTGAGAATTTTGTTTCAAGTTTTCTCCCCGAGATCGCTGATGAAAACACAATGGGGCGCATTTCTGGCTTTGCCTGGGGATTTGGTTATGTGGGCGGACTTTTATCGCTGGGAATATGTCTCATGATACTTACAGGATTTAAATCTCCTGCAGATGCGCATCTTCCTGTGAGGCTTACCAACCTGGTGACCGCGGTTTTTTTCGGCCTGGCTGCAATCCCAACATTCCTGTGGGTTGAATCCCGAATTCCCAGGAGAAGGATACCTGAAGGCGAAAATATTTTTACTATAGCATTTGGTAGATTGGGCAGAACCTTCAGAAACATAAAAATGTTTAAAGAATTATTGAAGTTTCTGCTTTCATTCCTGTTTTTCAATTCGGGGATTGCGGTGGTGATTTCTTTTGCAGCTGTATATGCCCAGAAGGAACTCGGGTTTACTCCGTCGCTCACCGTGGTATTAATAATCGTTGTTAACGTTACGGCGGCGGTTGGAGCTCTTGTATTTGGATTCATTGAGGATAAGCTTGGTTCAAAAAATACAATAACCATTACACTTTTGATATGGATAGTCACTGTTGTTTCTGCATATTTCATAGAGACTCAGAGTGAATTTTGGATAATAGCAAACCTTGCCGGACTTGCAATGGGAGCCAGCCAGTCTTCTGCAAGAGCTCTTGTAGGACTATTCTCGCCCCAATCAAAAACAGCTGAGTTTTTCGGGTTCTGGGGATTTGCAGGAAAGTTTTCTGCGATTATTGGAATATTAAGTTTTGGAAGTATGTCATATGCTTTTTCCTCTAACAGGATAGCGATCCTATCGACCATTTTTTATTTTATTGTAGGACTGGTAATTCTAATGTTCGTAAATGAAAAACGCGGTCGTGAAGCCGCAGTGAGTTATGTAGAATAGCATGCCCAGATAAAAAACAGTATGTTCTTTGTTATTTCACAGTTTACCCTGACTGTTAATATATCTATATTTAATATTACTATTCTACTTTAATAACCATAGTTTGAATTCTAAAATAAGGACCAGCTCTTAAATGTTTTTTCCTCTTAAAGATGAAAATCCCACAAAAACTTTCCCATTTTTCACGATTATAATTATTGGGATAAATGTGGCCGTTTATCTGGCAATGTTATTCATGGGTCCTCAGAGGGCTCTTGTCATTGCCAGGTACGGAGTAATTCCGTACGAAATTATGCATGGTGTTGACATTAATCCGAAGACACCTCTTGGTCCATACGTGACATTAATAACCTCTCTCTTCATCCATGGGTCGTTCTGGCATATTCTGGGCAATATGTGGTTTCTCTGGATTTTTGGTAATAATATAGAGGATGTAGTGGGTCATTTTAAGTTTGTTGTCTTTTACCTCCTCGGTGGGATAGTGGCTTCTCTTCTTCAGATTATCACAAGTTCCTCTTCTACAATCCCTGTTGTTGGTGCGAGCGGAGCTGTTTCTGCAATACTTGGAGCTTATATGATAAAGTTTCCAAGGGCCAGAGTAAAAACCCTCATGTTCATCTTTATTTTCGTTACGGTTGTAAGTATACCTGCAGTAACTTTTATTGGCATATGGTTTTTCATACAGTTGATTTCAAGCATTGGTGCAAGATACAGTAATGTTGCATGGTTTGCCCATATAGGTGGATTCTTATTTGGCCTTTTAACTGTTAGAATGTTTGAGAAAAAACAGGGTTACAGGAAATACAGGGTTTACTAGATGTTGGTTGCCCTTTTGAAAAATATGATGGATATATCCAAACTCTGGTTTGAAAAATTGATTACCGGTAAAAGTCTGTAAAATAAATCTTTAGCACTTTCTCTGTTACCGGTTCTGTAAAGTTCATAGATCTTCACATATATTTCATGTAAAGCTGTTGGTATGAAACAGTGAACTCCTCTGTCAAGAGCTTCTATCAGATGCATTACAGCCCACCCTCCCGAAACATTTAGTAGACCTTTTGTTCTGTTGATAACATCCGTGTACTTTAAACAGGAGCCAACCACCTCTATTTTTAGAACTCTAAAAGATTCAATCTCATTAAATGCATTTTCTATAACATCCAGGGGTATGCCATATCCTCTATCGTCCCAGTCCTGAACCATTAAAAATGAAGGGTTAATCTTATCAATTTCTTTTAGTTCTGAGATAAAAGATTCCATGTTATTGTAAGGGAGATTAATAAGTATACCATCGACCCCAAGGTCAATGAGTTTTTCAGCCATTTTTAATCTATCAGCCCGCTGTTTTCCGTAACAACCACCTATTACTTTTACTTTGTTCTGATTTGTGGCCATTACAGCCTTGATACCCTCGATTTTTTCATATTCGGTAAGATAATTGACTTCAGAAGCCATTGCGGGATAGAGTATTCCTGAAACACCTGCCTCAATTGCATAATCCACATGTTTTTCAAGGGATTCAATATCTATTGAACCATCGTCTTTAAATGGCGTGTTAAGGACGGTGACTATCCCGAAAAGAGGTAGAAGCTCTTTCACTCTTTATCACCTTTGAACTTATTTGAGAAGAACATTTATCTTAGTTATTACTTTGGGGTATTAATTATTTTTTCCTTTTCAGAAGGTCTCGCCTCGCCTCCTTTACTACCAAGTAAAAGTTCATATTTATGGAAGAACTCAAGCAGTTCTAAAGTAAGTGTTGCCCTTATCTCAGTGTATTCGGAAGATTTATATAAATTTTTCAGTTCATTTGGATCATGGAAAAGATCAAATAATTCACCCTCTGGAAATTCCATGATAGTAGGGGATTTATGATAGATATTAAGTTTATATCTCTCGTCTCTTATCATACTGGCATTTATTGGTGGATCAAAAGGCTCTCCTCTTCTGTCTATGCCATTGTTTTTGTAAAGGCAAATAACATGTTTTCTCTTCCTTAACCCCTTTAGGACTTTTCTAATATCCATTGATTCAGGCATTATTTTTTCTATGCTTTTTTCATCCCACCCTGAAATATTAAGTATTGTTGCTGGAAGATCATGGAGCTGGACAAGCTATTTTACCCTGCTGCCCCTCACTTTCCTCCGGGAAACTTTATCAAAAGGGGGACTCTAACGCATAGTTCATAAAAATATGCACCCTTTACAAAAAGATCGTGATCACCGAGCATATCACCGTGATCGCTTGTAAATATGATTAAAGTCTTATCCCAGATACTTTTTTTGAGTGCTTCGAGAACCCTCCCAACTTCAAGGTCGATTAATGCTATAGAGGCAAAATATCCCTTTCTCATCTCCATGATCTCATCATGTGAAAATCTTTCAAAGACACCAAGATATCCTTCCATCCTCTCTCGATTTACCGGAGAAGGGGATTCCTCAAGCTATTGGCGAGTTAAATAGAGTGGAATGGGGATTTTTTCGGTGTAAACATAATTTTCCATTTCCACTGGATAATCGTTATAAGGGTTGTGTGGATCAAAAACGCTCATTATACAAAAAAAACGGTTCATTCTAATCGTAATTTTTTATGAAGTTTATAGTTCTTTCAGAAGCCCAGTGGGTAAGGTGGTATTCTTTTGGAATATGGAGGAGTTTCCTACCTAGCTTTTTTAGTTTGGCGTGAAAATTAGGATTTTTTTCTTTAAGCCATTTTGAGTAAGCATTGTAAGGCGAATCCATACTTATACTTGCCTCAAGACACCATTCATAAATATCGAAACCATCATTGGGATGGCGGTTATTTTCTTCATAGAGCCTCCCGCTCACATGGAGTTTACCAAAAAGTGATGTTCTATATCCTGTTTCTTTCAATAACCTTGTAAAAAGAATCTCAGCTGATGGGAGGATATCATGAAGTTTATAAACCTCATGTTCCGGCAGCTGTTTACCTGTAAACATACTTGCCCCGCTTGGAGTGCAGATTGGATTGTTTACATAACAATTTTCAAAGACTGCACTCTCGCTCGCAAGTTTATCAAGGTTTGGGGTATTCACCCATTCTGCCCCATAACACCCGATTGAGTCGTACCTTTGTTGATCGGTGCATATAAACAGTATGTGCGGTCTTGCCGGGATTTTATATCCTCCTCAATAGATATTCATTATTTATTAAATACTGAAAGATTTATCTTAAGACTCTATAACTTTTCTATCTTATAATTGACCACTATTGGGGTGGTCTTTAACTTTGTTTCTAAGATACGTTTTTCTCATGCAATTGTCTTTTGTTTTATTCCATTCTCGCAGAAAGATTGAAAACATCTTGTTTAAAATACGTTTAAGCCAATGCCAAAGCCATCCATTATTGGAGTTTCCGTAATCACGGGTTTATGCTCTCTCATATGTTTGGTAAAAAAAGCTCTTGCCATTTCAATGTTTATTATGGGATTCAGTGGGCTTGTGGCTCAGTTAGTGCTTTTAAGGGAATTACTGATTGTATTTTCGGGGAACGAATTCTCAATAGGTATTATTCTTGCCAATTGGCTGATTCTGGAGGCTTTTGGAAGTTTTTTTGTGGGTAAAGGGGCGGAAAGGACAAAGAATAAAGTCGTAACATTGGTAATAATTACAATTATATTCTCTTTATATCTTCCCGCCGGGGTATTTTTAGCACGCATTCTAAAGAATATCCTGGGGGTTTCAATTGGAGAAAATATAGCATTTTTGCCAATGGTTTATTCATCCTTTCTGATACTCTTACCGGCAAGTATACCACATGGTGCATTGTTTACTTATAATTGCAAAGTTTATTCAATGTTATTTAACCATGCTTACTCATCTATTGGGAGAGCCTATGTTTACGAAACAATTGGTACTGTAACGGGTGGCATCGTATGGACTTATTTATTCATAAGATATCTTAATTCTTTTCAGATTGTCATCTCTCTCGTTCTCTTAAATATATTTGTATGTCTTTTTATCTTATTATTAACAATCAATTGGGAAAAGGGCATATCTCATAAGGTATTTATCATTTTTTCCTGCCTTCTATTGTTCTTCAATTTGTATTTGATTTTTAGTAATAATTTGGAAAAACTTCATCATGTTTCAATAAAAAAACAGTGGAGAAAACATAATGTTGTATACTATAAAAACTCAATTTACGGTAACATATGCGTGGTTGAGCGTGAGGGTCAATACATTTTCTTTCTTGATGGTATTCCTCAGATGATAATTCCAATCCCGGATTTCGTCTTTATAGAAGAATTTGTACACATACCTGCTCTGGCCCATCCTTCCCCTGAAAATATTCTTATCCTGAGTGGTGGGGCAGGTGGTGTTATTAACGAAATACTCAAACATCCCACAGTAAAACTGATAGATTATGCAGAGCTCGATCCATTGCTTATAGATGTTTTAAAAAAATTTTCCACTTCACTAACTGAAAAAGAACTTTCAGATAGAAAAGTTAGGATTAAGAATGTTGATGGACGCCTTTATCTAAAAACCACAAAAAATAAGTATGATATTATCTTTGTGGGTCTTTCAGATCCATCCAATCTTCAGACAAACAGGTTTTATACAAGGGAGTTTTTTCTTCTTGCAAGAATGAAGTTAAATAAAAATGGAATACTAGTTGTAGGGCTACCAGGTTCTCTTGACTATATTAGTGAGGAGTTAAGGAAGCTTAATTTGTGTATTTTTAATACTCTGAAAGAGGTGTTTCCATTTGTAAGAGTATTTCCGGGAGATGGAATAAATCTTTTCCTATCATCGAGTTCAGGAGAAATTACGAAGTTTGACAGAGCAATATTTGTAAGCAGATTGCTGGAGAGAGATATTAATCCGGAGGTACTGGTTCCGCGATATATAGAGAAAAAACTTCACCCAGGATGGCAGGACTGGTTTTTGAAAATTTTTAAGGAAAAATCAGGCAAAATCAACCGGGATTTTAAGCCACTGGGTGTATTTTACAGCATTTCCAACTGGAATGCCATTTTTGCACCCTGTTTCAGGATTTTTTTCAGATGGTTTGAAATAATCTACATATGGATATACCCCATTACCCTTATAATTTTTGGGGCTCTTTTCTATCTCGTTCGTGTTAGAGAAATAAATCTTGTTACATTAGGTATTCCGATATGCATAGTTACTACGGGATTTGCTGGAATGATGTTTGATCTTGTCACTATCTTTGCCTTCCAGGTTATTTACGGATATGTATTCTCATGGATTGGTCTCCTTGTAACGTCATTTATGGCAGGAGCATCTACAGGTGCGATTATTCTGACATCTGCTATAAAACGAATGGAAAACTCGCTCACCTTTTTTATTAGGACGGAAGTATGGCTGGTATGTTTTTCTTTTGTATTGCCATTCATAATACTCGTTTCAAATTACTATCTGGGTTTTCCTCATACTGTTCCCTTTCTAAAAATGTTGTTTTTATTAATTTCCTTCGTCGGAGGGTTCCTTGTAGGGGTACAGTTTCCACTGGCAAATAAAATATACCTGGATAATAATCCTGACCTCAGCAGAACAGCTGGCCTTATTTACAGTTCAGACCTTATTGGTGGATGGATTGGAGGAATTATGGGAAGTGTGTTTCTTTTACCTGTTTTAGGGCTTATGGAAAGTTGCATGCTGGTAGTATTGCTTAAACTGGGCAGTTTGATAATTTTAACTTTCCAAAACCTCCAGGTTTCTAAGAAGTCTCAATTAAAAGGAGGTAAAAAGTGAATAAACCAAATCGTGAGAAAATTACCAGGAGATATTTTTTGAAAAAATTGGGCGAGCTATTTCTGGGTCTTGGGATTTCACCGGCTTTGCTATGGGGATTAAAAAGTGCTGTGCTTGCTGGTGGGGAAAACGACACTGAAAAGAAGTTTAGCTCTATTGAGCAGGTTTTCGAACCATCGTACCTGGAACTTCATAGAAAAGGTGAATTAAAAAAACGGGCTGAAAAACTTTATGAGATTATGGAGGAATGTCGACTGTGTCCGAGAAGATGCGGGGTTAACCGTATCAAGGGGGAAAAAGGATTTTGTCGAGCTCCAGGAGCACAACTTGTAGTTTCAGCTTTTCATCCACATTTTGGTGAGGAGAAGCCATTGGTAGGGAGTGGTGGTTCGGGGACAATTTTCCTCACGCACTGTAATTTAAGATGTATATTCTGTCAAAACTGGGAGATAAGTCATCTTGGCAGAGGGAAACCGGTTGATGTTGAGGATTTGGCTAACATGATGTTAAAATTACAAGAGATTGGCTGTCATAACATAAATTTGGTAACACCCACACATTATTCTGGCCCTATACTTAAAGCTCTTGATATGGCTGCCGAAAGAGGTCTTCGGCTACCAATAGTTTATAATACAAGTGGATGGGAAAGGCTTGAGATATTGAAAATTCTCGATGGAGTGGTGGATATATACCTTCCTGATTTTAAATACTGGGATGGCGAAATGGCAGCCAAATATTCATCGGGAGCAGAAAGCTATCCAGAAATCACAAAAAAGGCGATACTCGAGATGAACCGCCAGGTTGGTGTGGCAAAGCCTGCAGAGGATGGTATTATGTACAGAGGATTGATGATTCGTCATCTGGTTATGCCAAATAATGTGGCAGGTTCGGAAAAGATAATGGAGTGGATTTCGAAAAATCTTCCCAAGGATACATATATTAACATTATGTCACAGTATACACCGCTTTACAAAGCATACGATTATCCCGAAATATCAAGAAGGATAACTAGGGAGGAATATTTAAAAGTTGTAAGCAGAGCAAAAGAACTGGGTCTTACAAATCTCGATATTCAAGGATACTGGTGGCTTGAAATGTGAGTATCTTGGGTATCTAAAGAAGAATTTTGGTTTACTACCGATAAGTTTTATTTTACTGTAAAGTTTGGTATGGAGCTTAAAAAGGATGTTGATTCATATATTTTTCAGGTATATTTTTGTGAGGTTCTTAAGGTAAGAGTTGCGTTTTTTAAAATAAATAGTTTAGATTATATACACAGGACTGGTTTTAGTCATGAAAAATTACTTTCTGGGAGTGGATGTTGGCACCACAGGTGCCAGGGCAATGCTTGTTGATGAGAGTGGTAATGTTATTGCATCCCATTCTGAAAGTATAGAAAGTAGTTTTGTTGAGTCCAGTAAGGCTGAGTTTTCTGAGCAGGATCCAAGGTTATGGAGGACCCCGCTTTTAAATGTTATAAGAGGGGTAGTCAAAAATATAGATAAAGAATTAATTCGTGGCATATGTTTCGACTCAACTTCTGGAACAATTATTCCTGTTGATGAAAATGCCAGCCCATTGACAAATGCCTTCATGCATAACGATGTGAGAGCCCGGGAAGAGGCAGAATATATAAGAGAGGTACTTGGTATTACTGTCAAACCGTCATTTGCAATCTCCAAAATTCTATGGATCAAGAATAACATGCCGGATATTTTTGAGAAAACAGCCTGTTTCATTCATGCAGCCGATTATATAAGAGGCATTGTTTCGGGTAATTACTTTATTACTGATTTTTCAAATGCTGTTAAGACAGGTTATAATCTTGAAAATGAGAGGTGGCCGGAGGCAATTGAGTCAAAACTGGGAATACCATTAACAAAGCTTCCAGAGGTGGTACCAACGGGTATGGTGATAGGAAATATTCCCACAAAGGCTGCTGAAGAGCTTGGGATTTCTCCTGAGACAAAGGTGGTTGCAGGTGCAACAGATTCTACAACCAGTTTCTATTCGTCAGGAGCCGAAAAATTGGGCGATTGGAATACCACCCTTGGAACAGTTCTTGGAATAAGGGGGATTGCCGAAAAATTTATACCTGATCCCCAGGGTTTGCTATATACTCACAAACATCCCGAAGGATACTGGTTGCCTGGTGCTGCAAGTAATACAGGTGGGGAGGCCTTAAGGATGTTTTTTGGCAGGGATCTTGAGTTGTATGACAGACAGATTGAATCGATGGATCCCACGGGGGCTGTGATTTATCCTCTTGTTAGAAAAAGTGAGAAGTTCCCATTTTATAGCAGTGATGCAACTGGATTTATAGTTATGGATGATCTGAATCCTGCGAGATTATTCAGGGGATTTATCGAAGGGATCTCGTATGTGGAACGGTTGATTTATGAAAAAATTGAAGAGATAGGTTACAGGGTTAATGACAATATATTCAGTATGGGGGGAGGAGCGTACAGCCTTCCCTGGATGGAGATCAGGGCATCTGTTATGAGTAGGAGCATTTCTAGAGCAAAGGTAGTTGAAACGGCATTTGGTGCTGCAGTTATTGCTGCTTCTGGCGTTTTATATAAAAATCTTACCGAAGCAATTGATAATATGGTTAAGATAGAAAAGGTGGTATATCCTGATGATAGATTAACAGTAATTTACGAAGAAAATTATCAAAAATTCATCCACGAATGCCGGAAGAGAGGGTATCTTTCTTAAAGATGAATGTTTTTGTAATTGAACGAATGTCGAATTTTCTGAAAAATAGGAATCCTAATGTATAATAGAACCAAAAATTTTGTAGTACCGGCGAACTTCGAACAATTTGGATCAATATTTTTTGATTTTTTATTTTGAATCAATAATTTGCGTCTCATAATGAGAACTTGAAGTTCGCCCTAATAGTATTAATAAGAAGATTGGCCGTATAAATTAAAAGGGTCCGGGATTTTACTTCCCTGACCCTTTTTCAGTATATTTTTTCGAAGGATGGGTTGAGAAGATATAACTGGTTAAGCAGTTTTAATCTCGATTTTCTTTGGTTTTACTGCCTCTTTCTTTGGTATTATTATGGTGAGTACGCCATTATTCAGTTCAGCCTCGATTTTTTCCGGATCCAGTGTCTCATCAAGTGTAAAAGAATGCCTGAATCCGCCATCAAATCTTTCCACATATACCGGTTTCATCTTTGTTTCGTCCCAGCTTTCCCTTCTTCCAACAATGGTAAGCTCACCTCTGTTGTAGTTGATTTCGAGGTTTTCTTTGCTGACCCCCGGTATGTCGAGAAATATTTTAACACAGTCGTCGTATTCATATATGCTGGTTCTCGGTCTTCTAAACCTCTCTCTTTTTTCTTCAGTTTTTGCAACCTCAGTGGGCTTTCTGGTTGCTACTTCTTTTGCCATTTTCATCACCTCCTTTCTCAGTCGATTTTTTAGGAGACTTTAATGTCTATTTTCTTGGGTTTTACCTCTGCCTTTTTCGGAAGAGTTATGTACAGAATCCCATCCTTCATCTTTGCGTCAACATTTTCGGTATCAACTGGTATGTTGAGTGGTACAGTGCGGTGAAAGGTTCCGTAGTACCTCTCATCTCTCTGGCACCTGGCCTTTTCGGTTTCCTCATCGGGTTGCTTCCTTTCGCCCTTGATGGTCAGCACATCTTCAGTTACCTGTATATCAATCTCTTCTGGTTCCATCCCTGGAAGGTCAATCTTTACAAAGTATGCATCATCGTCCTCGTACATATCAAGGGCTGGCGACCACTCTCCTTCGTACAATCCCCATGTGCTTATAAACCGCTCAGGGAGTTCAAAAATCCTGTCAAAATCCTCATAGTCAAAGTCAAACATTTCACTTATTCTGTCGAGAATATCAAACGGATCAATTCTGGAGATTGCCATTGATATCACCTCCTTTCATTTTTTTTCTTGTTCCACAAATTAATAAACAATTTTTATGCCAACAAAATGTCTTCTTGATCTTTTAAATCATTGATATATAATAATTTGTAAACACTTTAAGGCGTGGTTTTTGGAATAATATTAAGACATTTTTATTGAGGCAATATTACACATATATGAAGAATGTCATGTGTAATTATGACACTCTAAATTGTATTATTATGATACAGTATTTTTTTATTTCACCATGATTTTTAGGGCGAACTTCGAGTTTTCATTAAAAAACGCAAATTATCAATTCAAAATAAAGAAGTCAGTAAATATGGATTTAAATTGCCCGAAGTTCGCCGGCACTGCAACATTTTAAGTTTCACTTTGCATTCGGATTTCTATTTTTCATAAAACTCGACATTCGCCTTTTATTTAGAATTGAATATTTTAGGATAATCTAATAGAATTAGTTATTAAGAAGATATCCTGGAGGAGTGATTATATGTTTGAGTACCTGGATCTGAATGAAAGCGACCTTATTGTTGATACGCTTGGAGAAGCTAAAACTCCTTCGCCGTTAAAGCTTTCGACGGTGTATGGTGATAGGATTGCTAATTATGTCAGGGATACAGAATCAGTCCTTTTATATCACGATAGAGATGTGGTTTTATCGCAATTAAAAGAAGGAAAGCCTCTGCTGGCATTTGAGCTTGCCGGTCCCAGGCAGAATATATATTTCAGACCTGAAAAAACACGTGCCGGAATTGTCACGTGTGGAGGACTCTGTCCCGGGATAAACAATGTTATAAGATCTATTGTAATGACTTTACATTACAGATATGGTGTAAGGGTTATCTATGGTTTCAGATACGGGTATAGAGGATTTATTAAAAAGTACGGATACGAACCACTGTTTTTGACTCCGGAGAATGTACGTGATATCCATGAAAAGGGAGGAAGTATCCTTTCTTCATCAAGGGGAAGCCAGGATATGGAAGAGGTGGTAAACACACTGGAGAGGATGGGGATATCGATTCTTTTTGTAATTGGTGGCGATGGGACGATGCGTGGTGCCTATGAAATTTACAGTATAATAAAACGAAGAGGTCTTGAGATATCAATAATAGGTATCCCCAAAACCATTGATAATGATATTGCCTATGTTGAAAAGACCTTTGGTCTTGAAACTGCATTCTCGGTTGCAGCGGATGCGATCAGGGCAGCACACACTGAAGCGATCGGTGCACCAAATGGAATAGGTCTTGTAAAGGTGATGGGGAGGTTGTCAGGGTTTATAGCAGCAAATGCAGCTCTAGCTTTAAATGAAGTTAATTTTGTGCTGATTCCTGAAATAGATTTTGACCTCTACGGACCGAAGGGG
The DNA here is from genome assembly GCA_964518675.1 of uncultured Spirochaetota bacterium. GTDB lineage: Bacteria > Spirochaetota > B62-G9 > B62-G9 > CAZFGQ01 > CAZFGQ01. The sequence goes on along the minus strand of CAZFGQ010000011.1, from coordinate 19,182 downwards.
TTTTTCAGCGCTCTCGAAAGGAGAATAAAGGAGAGAGGGCACTGTGTTATTGTGGTGGCTGAGGGAGCAGGACAGCAATACGTGAGAGCTGAGGGCACAGATGAATCCGGTAATCCAAAACTTGGCGATATCGGGGTGTTTCTGAAATCAGAGATTAAAAAGTTTTTCATGAATGATGTTGGTATTGAGGTAAACCTTAAATACATAGATCCGAGCTATATGGTTAGATCGGTACCGGCAAACCCCCATGATTCTATGTACTGTATGCAGCTTGCTCAAAATGCCGTCCATGCTGGAATGGCTGGGAAAACAGGTATGCTCGTTGGAAGATGGAATGGAAGGTTTACCCATGTGCCGATTAAGTTAGCAATAAAAAAGAGAAAACAGCTTTCTCCGGAAGACCCTCTGTGGTTATCTGTTCTTGAGTCCACAGGCCAGCCAATGATGATGGTCAATGAACCTCAGCAGAGTTATTCTTCTTCGGAATAAAAAGGATTTCGCATTCAGGATCTATTATGGATATTGTTCACAGTTGTTCCTGATCCAATAGTAGTTAATTTTCTAGGAGGGCGAATATCGAGTTTTATGAAAAATAGGAATCCGAATGTAAGATAAAACTTAAAATGTCGCAGTGCCGGCGAACTTCGAACAATTTAAATCCATATTTATTTATTTCTTTATTTTGTATTGGTAATTTACGTTTCATAATGAAAACTCGAAGTTCGCCCTAACGCTGAATTATTCAAAATTATGGTTGTGTAAGTACATCTAATGACTTATATTGTTAAAATCCATGTGTTTTTATTAATAAAGAGGAATTGCTGAATGAAAAAAGAAAAAATAGTCAGCATTGCGGAGAAGAATAGGATAATCAATAATATTATAAACTGTATCATAAATAATGAAAAATTCTTAATAATGGGTCATAAGAGTCCTGATGAGGATTGCATTGCTTCTATGGTTGCAATTGCTTTACTTATAACAAAGTTCAATAAAGATTCTTTTTTATGCCTTCCGAAAAATGTGGATAAAAGGTTTCAGTATCTGTTGAATATCTGCAGGTATAATTCTATTGGCTTTATTGGATCATGTCAGCCTGTTATTAAAGACACAGATGTTGTATTTTTTTGCGATACTCCTAAACCTTCTATGCTTGAGGATATCCCCGGGATGGACGAGTTGTTGAGTAAGAATGGGCTGATTAAAATAGAGATCGACCATCATTTAGGGGGGGATAGTGAATATATAGGCGATAGAGAGTATTCGCTTGTTACAGAGGCTTCCTCTGCTGCAGAACTTGTTGGGCATATTTTGCTTAAACTGAGAAATATGAAAGAAGTTCTTGAACAGTTTCAGATAAAGGAGCTTTTTTCCCGAAACATAATACTTGCAATTCTTACTGGAATTGTAGGTGATACGGGTATGGGTAAATATATTAAATCACGTAGGGAATGGCGGTATTACAGGATGTTTAGCTCTCTGTTTAACAGTATGCTTGCTGCAGAAACGGTGAAAGACTCCAATTTTTCTACTATGGAGGAGCTTTACGAGGAGCTTAAGAGGCATTCGAAGGAAGAGGAAGCCTGTTATAATGATATTCTTGTTAAGAAAAACATAAGAGGGGGAGTTGGGTTTGTTTTTATGGACAGGGATTTTATGAAGAAGCTTAAGAGCAAATACAGTGAGGATACAATAGTTTCGGTCACCAGGGCAATTGCGGATAATCTTGCAGAGGAAAGTGGGAAAGTGGGACTAGTATCTTATTATGATAATGAGGTAGAAGGCGGGCTTTTACAGTTCAGACTCAGAAGGGGACATTCATTTAGGGGATTTGATCTAAGGAATATTCTTTATGAGTTTAATATCGAGAATGGTGGTGGCCACGAAGGTGCCATCGGGTTCAGAATACCATCTGAGAAAATCAAAGATGCCAGAAAATATATCGATGAATTAATTTCGAGTATAAATGCAAAAGTTAGTCAATAGTATTCAAGGCTTGCAGGTTGATTTTTCCCATGAATATCTCACCTCTCAAATAATAGCATACATAGGTAATAAAAGAAAACTATTGCCACTGATCCATAGGGGAATAGTAGAGATAGTCGAGGGCAAGCCATCGGGTGAATTATTTATTGACCTTTTTGCGGGGAGTGGTTCAGTTTCAAGGCTGGCCAGAGTAATGGGTTTCAGTGTATGGGCAAATGACTGGGAGGAATACTCATATATAATCAACAGTGCTTATATATGTACGAATCAATCTGAGCTTTACAGGATTTTTGCCGTCGATGGAGGAATTGATGCTGTAATTTCTTATCTTAATGCACTTCCCGATCCCCCACCCGGTGAGAGGTATATATCGAGGTACTATTCGGCATTTTCTAATGATATTAACAAGGCCGATTTTAGAAAGGAACGTCTTTTTTATACGAGGTACAATGGACTGGCCATAGATAAATTAAGAAATGGAATTGATAAGTTGTACCCACCGGGTACGGGAGATCCGGTAGTAGAGAAGAAGAGGCAATTGCTTATTGCAGTACTTCTCTACAAGGCAGCAACACATACAAATACATCCGGGGTATTTAAGGCATACCACAAGGGTTTTGGAGGCCACGGGAAGGATGCCCTTAGCCGTATTCTCAAACCGATAAGACTGGAAGTACCTGTCCTGATAGATTCTCCATATTTTTGTACCGCGTCAAAGGAGGATGCGAATTATTTGATTAAAAAATTGGGAGATTTTCATCCCTACATTGTGTATATTGATCCCCCTTACAGGCAACATCAGTATGGTAGCAATTATCATTTGTTGAATACAATTGCTCTATGGGATAAACCTGGGTTTGAACTTGAGTATAATGAGAGGGGAGAATTAAAAGATAAAGCGGGTATAAGGAGGGATTGGGTTAAGACGAGGTCCAGGTACTGTTACAGGGAAGAAGCGGAAAAGGCTTTTGGGGAACTCATTGAAAGTATTGATGCCCCGTATATTTTACTCAGTTACAGTACCGAAGGTATAATTCCTTTTGAGATTATCCATGAGATATGTATCTCAAGAGGTGATGTAAGAATCCTGACTGAAGAATACGTCAAATACAGGGGTGGGAAACAGAGTAATACAAGAACAAACAAGAATGTCGAGTTTCTTTTGATTATAGATACCAGAAAAAAAATAAGTGGGGTAAACCTTAAGAAAAACAGAATGTTGATAATGAGCAGAAAGTTGAATATCCTATTTGATTCAAAGTTTTCCAGGAAAAAACTTGCAGAAAAGTTTCCCCTGGAGGGAAGTTATCTAATTGTGGATCTTCCTTCAGGACGTTACAGAATCGATACTAATTATTTTTTTGTTCTAAAGAAACCGGATTTTATTGATGTTATCTCGTATAGTGAGATGGAATTTCTTTATGAAAATCTTTCCTTCTGCATCTGTAGAAACAGGGAGGAAGAGCTCGAAGTTATACTGGATAATATTACGGGAGAGGATGAAAAAAGCATCTATTTTGCGGGATTTTTACCCCGTACTCTTAAGAAACTTGCACACAAAAAATACAGGGATGTGTTTTACAGGCTATATCAGCTAATAGAAGAAAAACTCATGAACCTCGCTCATCCTGTTTTTCAGGATATACTTCGGAAGCTCGAGGATATAAGGAGACTTGCTGAGAAAAGGTTTAACAATTAATTTTTTTCAGTATTCAGCTTAATTCCTCAATTCTGTTTTGGTGTGTGTATACATTTGCCTTATTACCCCGCATAAAGCCTATGAGGGTTACTCCATAATCTTTTCCCAGTTGAAGACTGTGAGAAGTTGGAGCAGCTCTGGAGACGATAATGGGAATGCCGGCATTGATAGATTTTAATGTTATTCCCGATGTGATCCTTCCACTTGTGATAAGTATCTTATCAGAAAGTTTTAGCCTGTTTTTAAGACAGAAACCAATGACCTTATCCACTGCATTATGCCTCCCAATATCTTCTGCAAGAAAAATTATACTCTGACTTGAGCATATAGAAGCACTGTGTGTGCATCCAGTTGACCTGTAGAGAAGAGCATGTTTTCCCATTTCATTCAGAAGGTATTTTATCCTTTCTATAGAGAGTTTAAGGTTTGACTTAACCGGTTTTACCATTGCAGCATCCGCCAGCGATCTGAAAGAAACAGGATTTGTGCAGTCTGAACTTAAAAAACGTCTGTATCGAAGTTCGCCTAACGTATCGTCTCTTTCAATTTCCACAGATGCAGAGTTCTTTTTTGTATCAAGGTATATACTTTTTATTTCATCAATCTTCATGATGAAATGCTCGTTAAAAAGGTACCCAATTACCATTTCCTCTAAATGTTTCGGTGTGCATAGGATGGTAACAAGTTCTTTTTTATTCAGGAAGAGCGTAAGTGGTGACTCAACGGCAATCTCATCCTCGAAAGCTTTTGAGGACAAAGTACCATTTTTAAATCTAACCTGAGTGACAAAGTTTTTCTGTTTTTCAGTCATTTCTTATAATTTCAGAGGACTGGTTTTTGGTAAAAATACAGCATGATGTTTTCTAACCTTTTTTTACTACAATAATTGGATCGCCACTCTTAACCCATCCACTTTTGAGAACCCTTGCGAATATACCTTCTCTGGGCATTATACATTGCCCGATAAGCCGAGATATTTCGCAATCAGAGTGGCATTTTTTACCAATCTGTGTGACCTCAACCTGTACCTGTTTGCCTATATTAAGTATGGTTCCTATGGGAAGATTGTACAGCTCTATTCCTTCAGTTGTTATATTCTCGGCGAAGTCGCCAGGTTTTAAATTAAAACCGTATTTTTTCATCTTTTCAATACTTTCGATTCCGAGAAGGCTGATCTGTCTTCTGGAGAATCTACCTGCATGTGCATCCCCCTCAACTCCATATTCTTCTCTCAGGTAGGCTTTACCCACTGGTTTTTTTCTCGTTCCTTTTTTTTCACTTATACATACATCAATTACACACCCTGTTTGGCTGCTCTCCATACTCGATTACCCCTTTTTGAAACAAGGAATAATTGTTAACATCTGGTTTTACTGCTCTATGGCTATTCTCCATATTCGATAATTCCTCCTCCCAGAACCAGATCATTATCGTAGAAAACAGCTGATTGTCCGGGAGTTACGGCCCATTGTGGTTCTTTGAACTCAACTTTTACCCCACTATTTTCCTCTGTCAACATGGCCTCGGATGGGATATGTATGCTTCTTATTTTAACCCAGGCTTTTTTGGGAAGTTCTGGCCTTTCAGAAGGCCATATGGGATGTTTTACCAGAAGGATTCTGTGATATCCATATTTTCTTGGCCCTACTACTATTGCATTTTTCTCTGGATCAATTTTAATTACGTAGAGAGGTTTGTCTGATGAAATATTCAGTCCTCTTCTCTGACCAATTGTATAGTTTGCAATCCCGTTGTGGGTTCCTATGATGTTACCTTCTAAGTCAAGTATTAGACCTGGTTTTAATGGATTTTCTGAAAATCTTGTAAAAACCTCTCTATAATCTTTACCCGAAACAAAACATATCTCCTGCGAATCACTTTTGCTATAGACCGGAAGTCCCAGTTCTCTTGCTTTTTCTCTTACTTCTGCTTTAAACCAGGTCCCAAGGGGCATTAAAGTAGATCTCATCTGTTCCTGGGTTAATTCATATAAAAAATAGGACTGATCTTTGGAAGAATCTATTCCTTTTTTCAATTCGTAAAGTCCCCTCTCCCTGTTGTATTCGATACGGGCATAATGTCCTGTAGCTACATAGTGAGCGCCTATCTGTTTGGCCTTATTCGCCAACACGTGAAATTTTATGAACCTGTTGCATCTTATGCAGGGATTGGGTGTTCTTCCTCTCATGTATTCAGCGATGAAATTGTCTATTACGTATTTTTTAAAGGCTTTTCTCATATTGAAAACGTAGTGTGGTATTTTGAGCATGGCCGCCACGTATTTTGCATCTTCTATATTCTCTATACCACAGCATTTTCTTTCGCCAAATGATGTAATTTCCGGTGGCAGGAGCTGGAGAGTTATACCAATTACGTTATAACCCTGTTCCTTTAGTAGGGCCGCAGTAACAGATGAGTCGACTCCACCACTCATTGCCACAACGACTGTTTCTTTTTTTTTCGTACTTTCTGTCATTTTTGTATTAATAGATTCTAAATAATTAAAAGGTTTAACTTCGAGTTTTCATTATGAAATGCAAATTATTGATATAAATTTTTCGAGTTTCACCGGCACTGCAACGGTTTTAGTTCTATTTTGCGTTCGGATTTCTATTTTTTTAGAAAACTCGACATTCATTATAAGGCGTATTTTAGAATCCAAATGTAATTTTTATCCTCATGTTTGTAAACCTTGTTGTATGTACAAAAAGGGGAAAATAGAAGAGTTTATCTTCCACTCAGATATAGAAATCAGATTTAAAAATTTGTAAAGTATGCAAAGTTAAGTATTGCATAGCGGTGATATAGATCTCAATCTTTTAACAATAGAAGGTAATACATCAATTACTTTTTCTATGTCGCTTTCTCTGGTATATCTTCCAAGAGAGAATCTCACAGAACCATGGGCAAGCTCGTATTCAAGCCCTATAGCCCGAAGTACGTGGCTTGGTTCGAGTGAAAGGGAACTGCAGGCGGAACCCGTAGAACATGCAATCCCCGCAAGGTCAAGGCTTACAAGGATACTTTCTCCTTCGATATATTTAAATGCCACGTTAACATTGTTGGGTAACCGTTTTGTTGGGTGACCATTCAGTATTACTTCGTCGATCTTTACCTGAATCCCCTTTATTAACTTATCCCTCAATCTGGATAGTTTTATAGCCTCTTCTTCCATTAGTTCACCTGCAAGTTCGGCAGCCTTTCCGAGTCCAACTATTCCGGGAACGTTGTGAGTTGAGGCGCGTCTTCCATTCTCCTGCGAGCCTCCGTGCATGAATGGTGTTATGTTTATTCCCCTTCTAATATAGATAAACCCGACCCCTTTCGGGCCATAGAGTTTATGGGCAGATGCACTCATAAGGTCTATGTTAAGATTATTGACGTTTATTTTAATATGTCCAAAAGTCTGAACTGCATCTGTGTGAAATGGAATACCATGCTCTTTTGCGATCTTGCCAATTTCTTTGATCGGCTGTATGGTTCCAATCTCATTGTTTGCATGCATAATTGATATAAGAATTGTGTTGGGTTTAATGGCCTTTCTTACATCATCAGGGTCGACCAGTCCGTATTTATCCACGGGTAAATAGGTAACTTCAAAGCCCTGCTTTTCCAGAAATTCACAGGGATTGAGAACGGCGTGGTGTTCAATTGATGAGGTGATTATATGATTTCCCCTGTTTCTGTGCCTGTATGCTATTCCCTTGATTGCAAAGTTGTTGCTTTCAGTTCCCCCACTTGTAAACACTATTTCATCCGGTTCGGCCCCAATCATGAGAGCAATTTTCCTTCTTGACCATTCGATGGCATTTTTTGCTTCCTGTCCCAGACTGTGAAAACTTGAAGGATTCCCATAAATTTCTGTGAAATATGGAAGCATTGCTTCTAAAACTTTGGGATCAACTGGAGTGGTTGCCGCATAATCCATGTATATTTTCTTTTTTTTATCGTTAGTCATTTTTAATACCTCTCGTAACTGGCAAATTTATGGATTTCATAAAAGAGATGCAGGAAAAGGAATAATTTTCACCAGGTTAAATTTCATAAACCAGATTATTTGCTGTCTTTTCTTTTTCCATTCTGAGTATATCTTCTAGTGTAATTTCTTTTAAAGATTTGGATAAAGATTTACTCAACGACCCCCAAACATCCCTCATAATGCAATTTTTGGACCTCTCGCAAACCTCTGGGGTATCTATACACTCCACCAGATTAACACTTCCTTCGAGTGTGTTCAGAATGTCGTACAGTGTAATATTTTTTGGTTCTCTTGAAAGGGTGTATCCTCCGTGCCCGACTCTGTGTGAACGAATCAACCCCGCTCCTTTCAAAGCATCAACTATATGTTGTAAATAGCCCTCGGAGATATCCTGGGATTTGGCCACATCTTTGAGTAACATGGGTTTAACATTGTAGTTTTTTGCCAGTTCCAGCATGAATCTGGTTCCATACCTGCCTTTTGTTGAAATTCTTATCATCTATCTACCTCTCGCAGTAAACTTATAACAATGATATAATAACTCTAAATTATCTAAATGTCAAACAATGATAAAAAAATAACAATATTTTTATAGAAGCTCTATCAATTTTATAAATGCCTTTGCAGTAAGTATTGCATCTTCTATTGATCTATGTCTTTTTTGTGCATGAAAATTAATTTCTAATCTTTCCAGGAGTTTATCAAGGCTATGAGATTTTTCGTTGGGGAAAATCTCTTTTGATAGAACCATTGTATCAAAAACCCTGTTGTTAATTCTACCAAGACCAATTTTTTCTGAATAATAGTTCAGGAATTTAACGTCAAATTCTGCGTTGTGGGCGAGTATTGGTGAGTTACCCAGAAACCTGAGAAATTGGGGAAGTATCATTTCTATTGAGTCGGCATTCTTTACCATTTCATCCGTAATTCCATTTAGGAGCGTGATTTCTTGTGGTATTGGAATCCCGGGATTAACAAGACGATGAAATGAATCCTCCTCTACCACTTTTAGATTATGTATTCCAATTCCCCCAATTTCGATAATTTTCGCGCCACTATACGGGTCCAGCCCTGTGGTTTCTAGATCAACCGCCACTATTCTATTCACATATGTCCCACTCTATAGAGCCCGGATTTTTATTATTTTGCACTGAGTTATTGTGGCTAACCTGTAACCCCGGTTATCTCACCTCTGCACCAACGACCACTGAGGCGATCACATCTATCGGTATCAGTACAAGGTCAACTCTTCTATTGTTTCCTCTTCCCTCAGGAGTGGAATTGTCATCAACCGGATGATACTCACCAAATCCCATGGCGATGACCCTTGTTGGGCTTATATTCCCTTTTTCAATAAGGTATCTTACCACTACAGCGCCTCTGAATGCCGAGAGTTCCCAGTTTGTGGGGAAGCGTTTTTTCAATGAGGGTGTGACAATAGGTTTGTTATCTGCATTTCCTATAACACCTATCATGTAACCTTCGAGATCGTTTAGGAGTTTTGCAATCTTTGCCAGTATCAGCTTACCTCCAGGATTAATATTAACCTTGCCGGTATCAAACATGTATTCTCCGGTTATATCAAGGATTATCCCATAGGTGCTCTTATATAATTTTACCTTACCAGCTGCTATTTCTTCGCTTAAAATCTCTTTGATTTTTTCTAGTGCAATGTCCATCAATTCCTGACTTCTACGTTCAATTTCTTCGTATGCCATTAGTGCTTCTTCAATTTCCTGTTTTTCGGCTTTGATTGTATTGATTGTTTTGGTGAGGGTTTCTTTTTCTTCCTCAAGCATTGCGGTTTTACTTTCGAGTTCTGCTATTTTATCTTCAGCTTCCTTGAGTTTTTGCTCGGCCTTTTTTAATCTATCTGATGTGAAGCTCAATTGCTGCTCGGTACGGGTGAGCTTTCTTTTTGTGCTTTCAAGCTCATAGGTTACTTCCTGAACATTTTTCTGTAGTTCCTGTTCTCTCTGCTTTAACTGAACTATTTCTGCCTCTTTTTCCTGTATTTTTTCTTCAACAGTTTTGGCAATAATGCTTGGCTCCGGTGCTTCAGCTCTGAGGGCTTCAATTTCTTGCTCTTTGGCAGCAATTTCCTGTTTTAAAGATTCAATCTGGCTTTCAAGCCGAGATTTCTCAGCTTTTAAACTGCTTACTTCGCTTTCAAGATTGGATTTTTCCTGTTTTAGTTTCTCGTTTTCTGCCTGCAGTTCCTGAACATTTCCTTTGCATTCATCCAGTTCTGCCTGGAGTTTTTTCGCACCTCCACCAGCATAGATGAGAGTTGGTACCAGTACAAAACTACTCACTATCAGCGTTATAATTACTAATAGTAATTTTCGCTTCATATTCGTACCCTCCTTTCGTTTATTATTCATTATATCACTTCAATTACATATGTCAATACAACACAAAGTGTTCATTCCTTAAAATGAGTCGGAACCGAAATCTCATGAAAAAATGAAAATGTTTTTTTTCTACTGCCCATTCATATTCTTGGTAAATAGTTTGATAAATATATTAATAAAGTTTAAAATTACCAACTATATAAAAATAACAAGGATTATGACAATGAAAAATAAACTTTTTAAGATTTGGTTTTTTATTTTTATATCAATAACAATATGGTGCTATGGAGGGTATGACAACAATAATATTCTTATAAGGAGTTATTATGATTCTGATAAGCCGTTAAATTATGAAAGTTTACCATTTTCTTTATACGCCGGTTATCATTTCAACCCATATCTAAAGGCCGGTATTGCTCTGGGAAAGCGATCGGGAGAGAATGGATTTTATCCCGGAGGCATGTGGGGGTCTGAGTCATTTAACATTTTTGAATCGGCAGGTTTTTATGTTGAATGCTCTGGTTTGGAGCGTATAAAAACTTTTATTGTAGGAAATTATATGCCTGTTTTTGGACTGGGAATAATATTCGGGAAACCATATCCTTTGTTACTCGGAATACCTTATCTGGAGCTGGCAAGGGTTGGAGATCACCTTAAACCAGTGGCTTCCCCATATAAATCTTTGCTCTTTGAGGGTTTAGCGCTTGATTATTCTGTTAATGAATATAGCCTGAAGTTTTTTGTCTCCTGGAATAGTTTTGATTCTTCATGCGGGGATAGTAGTTATTATAAGTACAATGACAATGATTGGGATGGTATTCCAAACGGGGATGATGAGGATGATTTTACAGGATATGATGGAAGCTGGAGCTATGCATATAGTTGCAAAACAGAACTATTTTCGAGCATAAGGGGCGAAACTGATTATTCCAATGAGTTTGGAAGGGATAATCGGAACAATCTTAAGGAGAATGTTGGAGGTTTTAATCTCTCCAGGAGGACTGAGGATTCCCTTTACGGATTTACCTGCCTTTATTCCTCGTTTAACAGGCTCATAGATCCTTATTATAATTTTGATTCAGATGGAGGTGATAAAACAGGTTATTATTTCAGGGGTGATGGATATTTAAATGCCGGTTTTTATTTCAGGAAAAGATCATTTGCCGAATTTTTCGGAGAAATTGGGACGAGTTATTACAGGAGTAAATCTTATTATGATGATTTTGATGGAAACAGAGTGTTCTCTGCAGGTGCTGCAGGTGGGTTGAGAAAAAAAATAGGTAATGTTGGAGTTTTGATATGGGGACTTTATCTCCCGCCCATGTTCGTTAATCCCCACTGCCAGGAATATCCCGAAGGGGAAAGAAACCATTACATGGTTTTAGTTGATACTATCTGGTACCGTGGAGTAAAGAAGTTTGATTTCTGGTCGTACTATTATTCTGAAATATACAATAAGGATGATCCGGGTTTAGAAGAAAGGGGAATCAGTGTGAATTTTAAGCTCCAATATCCGTTTATCTTAAGAATGAAATTTGGCTTCAACCATAAACTGGAAGTTACAGAAAATTATTACTATGCACCAGGTACTCTGTCTTACAGAATGGTTGATAAACTATCCTTCAGAAAGGCAATTACTGATTCTTTCTATACTGGATTCAGAGGAGAGATTAGATATGGATCTCCGAGGTATGCAAAACTGTCTGCTGGATATTACATAGGCCCGGAGAGCGGGTTCAGGAACGAGAAATTTACCGCAGGATTTTGCCTGTATTATTACAATGCTGACAGCAGCCATTTCAGCTATGTTTATCCATACCGTGATCGACTTTTCAGGTGGAGCTTTACCCCATCCGGGATTTACGGAGAGGGATTAACGGGCTCCTTAAAAGGAGTAATTTATGATCTGGGTGGCTTTGATCTAGGTGTCAAAATCGAACAGAGATACGACTTTTTGAATAAGTCTAGAAATCATACTTCTATTTATGCCATCAGCAACTACAGTTTTTAAAGTGAAAATTACCTTTTTATCTGGAGTTATTGATGTTTGAAGATTTTGTTTTTAGAATGTATTCAGAAGGATTAAAAGGTTATATTTATTTGGTTTTATTACGTATATAAATGACTGGAGATTACCATGGGACTTGTTTCAGGGAAGGAAGTGCTGGAAAGGGCGTATCGTGGGGGATATGCCATTGGTGCTTTTAACGGAACCAATATAGAGATCACAAGGGCTATAGTTGAGGCTGCTGAGGAGGAATCTGCTCCCGTGTTCCTGCAGTTGAGCATGGGTATTCTTGATTATCTTGGGTTTGAAATTGGCGTGGGAATGGCGATGGCGGCTGCTTCCTCGGCTAAAGTTCCAGTTGTACTTCATTTAGATCATGGCAGAAATCTTGAGCAATGTGTGTTGTGCCTGAGGAACGGATTTACATCCATTATGTATGATGGAACAGAGAAACTGCTGGAAGAGATAAGGGCTAAAGAGGGGTCCAAAGGGCCGGATAGTGATACCCTCATTAAGGCAATTAACTCGCGGGAAGCCCTGGAGAGAAATATCTCAGAAACCAGGAGAATAGCAGAGATAGTCCACGCATGCGAAATTCCTCTCGAGGCAGAGCTTGGAAGGATTCCGAGAGATTCAGATTTTCACGCTGCCGGCTATGAATTTGATAATAGGACCGGGAGACTGACACCGGAAGCAAAATCATTTCTCGAATCGCTGTATGTAGTACCTGATTTTGCTGAGGAGTTTGTAGAAGAGACGGGTTGCGACTCACTTGCCATTGCATGTGGGAGCATCCATGGTATGCTTGCTCCTCTGAGGCCTCTGAACATCAGAAGAATCGAGGAGATTGCATCCAGGGTAGATATTCCTCTTGTACTCCACGGAACATCCGGAGTTCTCCAGAAAATTGAGGATGCCGAGAAGTTTGACCTTGTGCTTGAGAAGGATGAGGGCTCAATCCAGGAGGCTATTTCAGCAGGTATTGCCAAGATAAATGTCTCAACAGATCTTCAGAAAGTTTTTCTGAAATCGGTAGAAGAAAATTTTCCAGAGAAGGACTCAGGTGGGAATCTCAGAAAAATCTTTGCAGGTGCAAGAGAAAAACTGAAGGATAGAATCAGGTTTTATATAAGACTTTTTGGATCTTCGGGCAAGGCGTAGCTGAAGGTCATACCAGACAAAGCGTTCTTCGATAGGGAGATTATTTGGCAGGGTTATTGTGTCATCGTTATTTATTTCGGGAGTATGGATGGCCTGAGTTTTACAATCAACCTGGAAAGATAGATAAAAGGAGTATCAATTGCAGCAACGACTATCTTGAGGATGTAGGTTGAGGCGATGATACCTAAAATTACCTGAGATTCATACATTCCGATAAATGCAGCAGTACAGAATACAATTGTATCGATTGCCTGGGAACACCAGGTGGATCCATTATTCCGGAGCCAGAGATGTCTGGGGGCAAGTCTTTTGATCATACCGTAGAAAAATACATCAAAGTTCTGCGAGATAAGATATGCCAGCATTGAGGCACCTACTATTCTCCATGTGGGTGTGAATATCTTTTTTAGAGATTCATGGTACAGGTCCCAGGGAGCTGGATTAAAGAGGATTATAAATCTCGAAGCGAGTAAGAAGAATACTGAGATGAAGAATCCCATAAAAACGGTTTTTCTTGCCTCCTTTTCACCGTAGTATTCCGCAATTATATCAGTCCCGAGAAAGATTGTCGCGTATAGAACATTCCCGCCAGTAGCATCGAATCCGAATAATCTCATTCCTTTTAGGACGAATATATTCATCAAAACAACATTGCCAATTATAATGGCCAGAACTCCGTTTTTGCCCCACATTGTAAATGAGAGTAACATCAGTGACAGCGCAACTAGGATCCATAATATATAGAGTATATTATTCGACATTAAATTATTCCCATCTTCTATGATCTTTATTTAATCTTTCTATGGCAAAACTTTATTTAACAGGAAAATCTTTTATAAAGCAAGTTAAAACTTTATTTCTACCCTACCAATTTTCTCTTATAATCGTTGGGTCTAGCAGGGACTTTATATAATGCAAGTTAAAACTTTATATCTACCTTGCCGATTTTTTCTATCTCTCTGAGCTTCTCCACGTCTTCATCGCTCAGCTTTACGAGGAGTGCATCCTTTTTATTGTGCTGGACATAGATGTCAATAAGTTCCAGCTTCCCTCCGTTCATGTGTACTATTAGAGCTGGTACACCGTGGATATCACCTACTCCTTTGGGAGGCTCTATAAACCGAAATATTTTGTTTTCAAAGCTTTTTGGAAGGTAAAGTATAACAGGTGTGTTATCGAATGTTCTGTACTGAAGTTTAATCCCGTACTGAGATACAACATACCAGTCCACTTTAAGGGTTCTGATAACCGGTTTATTTTCCTGTGCGGGGAGAAGAGTGAAACTTGCTATAATAAATAGAATGATCGTTAAGGTGAGATTAATTTTCTTTAGCATTTTCGTTCCTCCGTAACTATAACTTTCTGTAGCTGTATTTTTATAAAATTTTATGATACGTGTCCTGATTTTTCAAAATTATCTGCTCCGTTTTTACATCAGTTTTGTAGGAAAGAAATAGTTGATGAGAGAATAATTAATATTTCCCGCGATTTTGATTTATTATAGGAATGCCGATTTTTCATTGACATTCTAACAGTGTTTGTATAGTATATTGTCATACAATCATACATTATTACCCTTTGGATTGTTTTTGTTTCAGGTTTTTTTATTGCTGTTTTGAGGGGTGGTAAGAGGCTGGATTATGGTATTTTATTTGGTGAAGTTTGAAAAATCAGCTTTTAAGAGTGCTGTCTTGCGGAAGGTAAGAGGAGGATCTTTGGTGTTTTATCTGTTAATAAAGTAAAAAGTCTGTTTTTAGGAGTGCCATATCAGGGAAAGTGAGAGGTCCAGTTGTAATGTTTTTTGTTTGATCAAGAAACTTGTGGAGAAACAGAGATGGATGTGCCCGATAAAATGCTTGCAGCTTTTTTAGTGGAGAAGGGAAGACTTGAATTAAGAGAGGCTCCTGTTCCAAAACCGGGTCCAGTCGATGTCCTGATCAGGGTTGAGGCCTGTGCTGTATGCCATAGTGATGTAGATCTCATCTCAAATCCATGGCCCGGTCAGCCTCCATTTGGCAATTTCATTCCAGGACATGAGTATGCTGGTGTTGTTGTAGCGAGAGGTGAAACGGTAGATGAGTTTGAAATCGGTGATCGTGTTGCGGTTGAAGCGCATCTTGGGTGCCTTAGGTGTAGAAATTGCAGGATTGGTAACTATACGGCATGCCTGAATTATGGTAACGTAAAGAAGGGACACAGGGCCAACGGATTTACAACAAATGGTGGTTATGCCCAGTATGTGATTAATCACATAAATACGGTTCATAAAATCGCAGACCACGTTTCTTTTGACGAGGCTTCTCTTGTGACCAATCTTGGGTGTGTCCTCTATGGTTTTCAAACCATAGGTGGGTATGTAGTTGGCGAGCATGTTGTGGTAATGGGGCCTGGACCACTTGGATTAGCATCTGTGGCGGTTGCAAAACTACTTGGTGCTGAAAGGGTTTATCTTGTTGGCACGAGAGAATCCAGATTGAAAGTGGGAAAGGTCCTTGGTGCTGATCGGCTGATCAATATCCATGAGGAGAATCCGGTAGAGGTAGTAATGGATGAGACGCGAGGGATTGGTGCCGATCTGGTTATTGAATCCTCAGGTTCAACCCAGGGGCCACAGACGGCGATTGATATGACGAAAAGAATGGGAAAGATCCTCATGCTTGGTTTTCCCAGTGGCCCTGTTACTGCTAATTTTGCCCAGATGGGCAGGGATAATAAAACCATATTTACAGTAAGAGGAGAGGGCTGGGCTAATTGCGAAAGGGCTGTATCGCTTTTGAATACGGGTAAGATAGATCTGAAACCCCTTGTTACACATACATTTCCCCTTGAAAAGATCCACGAGGCATTTGATACCTTTATTAAGAGAAAAGAGGGTGCTATAAAAGTTGTTGTCAGGCCGGGTGAAAAGGGAACGTAAGGTTGTATATACCTAGGGTTGAATGAAAACAGGAATGTATCGGTTTTCAAAATCAAAAAATTGATTTATTATTGTAAACGATTCGGGATTAAAATCCTGCAATAACGGCGAACTTCGAACAATTTAAATTAATATTACCTGGCTGCTTTATATTGGAACAAATGTCGAGTTTTATGAAAAAATAGAAATCCTGATGCAAAATAGAACCAAAAATGTTGCAGTGCCGGCGAACTTCGAACAATTTATATCAATATCTGTTGATTTTTTTATTTTGCATCAATAATTTGCCTCTCATAATGAAAACTCGAAGTTCGCTCTATTGCATTGATAACTTGCAGATCTTTATAAATGTTCGGAGTTCGCCCTATTAAACTTGTTTGGAAGATATTCATTCAGGAGAGATTTTTATGCATCAGACTTTAAGACCAACTGTGCTGGTGGTTGCCACCCTTGATACAAAGGGAGTTGAGGCACTGTACCTGAAGGAATGTATAGAGAGAGAAGGGTGCAATACAATACTGATGGATACAGGTATACTATCGGAACCGGCTGTAAAATCGGATATTTCAAGAGAATATGTGGCCAGGATGGGAGGAGCTACCATTGAAGAGCTGAAGGCATCGGGTGACAGGGGAAGATGTATCCAGACAATGATAAGGGGAGCTACAGAAGTTGCAAAAAAGCTTTATAAGGAATCCAGTATAGATGGAATTATAGGGATTGGGGGTGCGCAGGGAACAAATATTTCAACATCTGCAATGAGGGCTCTTCCAGTAGCTTTTCCAAAGGTTATGATTTCAACTGTGGCTTCTGGAAGGGAACGATTTGGAAGTTACATAGGAACAAAAGATATCTGTATCATCCATTCAGTAGCTGATATTCAGGGTTTAAACTTTTTGACGAAAAAGATACTTCTCAATGGGGCACTTGCGATTTCTGGGATGGTTAAGGGTAAAGAACTCAGGGATAAGATAAAACCAGCAGGAAAAACAGTTGCCCTTTCTATAAGTGGTACAACAACCCCTGGAGGTCTTAAAGCAAAAGAAATTCTCGAGGAAAGGGGTTTTGAGGTGGTATGCTTTCATCAAAATGGGACAGGCGGAGTAGCAATGGAGAACCTTATTCTGGAAGGTGCTTTTGAGGGTGTGCTTGATATAAATCTTCACGAAGTTGGTGACTGGGTTGCAGGTGGTCTTCATGCCGCTATCAGAGACGATCGGCTTGAGGCTGCCGGGAAAATGGGTATTGTTCAGGTGGTTGCACCAGGTGCGATAAACTACACTGTACAGCCTCCTCCTCTATCAGATGAGATGAAAAAAAGGAAGCACGTTGTCCATAATCCTCATCATATACTTGTTAGGTTATCTGATAGTGAGATGGAGAGGCTTGGCAGAGTTGTTGCTAAAAAGCTAAACAGAGCTAAAGGACCATGCCATTTCTTTATTCCACTGAGGGGATTTTCATTTCCAGATAGAGAAGGCCTTGAACACTGGGATCCCGAGGGAAATAGAGTTTTTATAGAAACCTTAAAAAAGAACCTGCGCCCGGATATCCCGTGTGAGGAGATCGATGCACATGTAAACGATCCGGAATTCAGTGAAATAGTTGCTGAAAAATTCATCGAATACATGAAGAGTGCGAGAAAAAATGCTAAAACCAATTAATAGTGAAATCCTGTTTAAGTAAACTATTGAATTTTTGCATTACTAAGGTATCATCAACATTTAGTGGGCACAGATTGTTTTATTTTAACATACAGGCAATAACAAAAAGTGGATAAATCTTATCGATTTACAGATGGGGCTTTATATGAATTATTGTTTGTTAAAAACCTAATGTTTTAATTATATAGCGAGGAGGATTTATAGTGGAGCTGAAAAAGAGGCTTCTTGAGGGACAGGTTGTGCTTGGTACCATGGTAACACTGTTTGATAATCCAGATATAGCGAGAATACTGAAGGAGTGTGGGTTTGATTTTTTTATAATTGATTGTGAACATGGATATTTTGATTTTTCTTCTGTTGCGGGGATAATCTCTGTGGCAAGAGGTGTTGAAATACCCGCTCTTGTGAGGATACCGGATGCAAGGCGCGAGGTTATATTGAAGTATATGGAGATGGGGGCTGACGGACTTTTACTTCCGCAGGCAGAGACTGTAGAGCAGGTAAAAGCACTTGTAAAGTATTCCAAGTATAAAGATCTTGGAAACAGGGGCGTTTCCCTTACTCGCCCTCACACGGGGTTTCGAAAGATAAAGGCCAGTGAATATGTCAGGCAGGCAAATGAAGAAACGATGCTTCTCATTCAGATAGAGTCACCCGAGGGTGTGGAAAATGTCGAGGACCTTCTGGGGGTAGATGGAATAGACGGAGCAATAATTGGGCCCAATGATCTTACAATGAGTATGGGGATACTGGGTCAGAGAACCCATCCAGAATACATCGCTGCTGTAAACCGGGTTATCCAGGTCGCCAATAAGAAGAAAAAATTTTCCGGAATCCATCTTTCATCGGCGGATGAGGTGAAAGAGATGATCCTCAGGGGAATGCAGATGAATCTATGGTCGAGCGATGTTGGTATGCTTATGTCCGCAGCAAGAAGCGGTCTAGAGAAATTGAGGACATAGTGGTTTAAGTACTAAAAAAACCCCGCTTTGCCCTGGAAAACTACAGGGTTTACTGCGGGGTTTTATTTTGGACAGTTATATACTGAGCCGGGTGAATTATTTACAATGTTAGAATTGAAGCCTTACGCCTCCATCAACCGATAATACCTCGTTGGAGAAATTGTAGCTACCACGGGCTGTTACTGTGAGTATTAGAATCTTGACCTCGAGTCCTCCAAAGCCGTATATGTCTATACCGGATGCTTTTGTTTCGTTTGATATAGGTGTAATTGTTTCGTTGTTTACTGAAGTATCTATTAGCTCGTACTCAGCAAATTCTGGCTCTTCAATAAAAGTTACAGTACCTGAAAACTCAGATTTTGCGCTGCCGGAGGTTTTGCTGACCCTGGCACCTGTGAAGAAGTTGAGAAATAGAACCTGGAAGTTTGCCTGAGCCTCACCTCCAAATGTAA
>CAZFGQ010000010.1:0-59909 GCA_964518675.1 uncultured Spirochaetota bacterium | reverse complement strand
ATTAATATTTAATTCTAAGGGGATAAAAAAATGGCAAAAGTAACAAGAGAAATGGTTGAAAGATCCGGAATAAATGTTGATCAACTGGTCGAAATCCTTGTAAAGAATGCAGCGGCAGAGCTTACAACCTATTACTATTACACTATTCTACGGGTGAATCTTATTGGTCTACAGGGCGAAGCTGTCAAAGAGATTGCTGAAACTGCCAGAATTGAGGACGGGAACCACTTCGAAGCTCTGGTTCCTCGAATATATGAGCTTGGAGGCAAGCTTCCTGCTGACATGAAGGAGTTTCACGATATGTCCGCCTGTCCTCCAGCGTATCTTCCAAAAAAGCCCGGTGATGTGAATGAAATTCTTAAGATTTTAGTTGAAGCGGAGAGATGTGCGGTCAGAGGATATACCCAGATCTGCAATATGACGGCGGGAAAAGATCACCGTACATATGATCTGGCGCTGGCAATACTGAATGAAGAAATCGAACATGAATCATGGTTTTCAGAATTTCTTGGAGAAGGTCCTTCTGGCCATTATCTGAGAAGGGGCGAGACATCACCCTTTGTATCAAAGTTTCTCAAATAGTGGGGAGTTTAGAGTTTTCATGGTTCGTGAGTGGGTTATTTGATGATTTCTATTTAGTGGATAGAAGTTTTTTTTAAAAACATCCAATAGAGCCCTTTTTATAATTCAGGAAATTAATTTTGAAGCTATTATGTTTTTTATCTGGGTTATTTTCAAAATGAGAGGGGTTACTGAAATATTATAGAATGAGCGTTTTAAGAGAGTTTACCATCGAAGAGTTAAGTTTGTTTGATGGGAAAAACGGAAGGCCCACATACATAGCGTATAAAGGCATGGTTTACGATGTTTCAGAGAGTTTTTTATGGAGAGGTGGAAAGCATCAAGCTCTTCATTTTGCTGGGAAAGATCTAACAGAGGATTTGAAACAGGCCCCTCATTGTGAGGAACTCCTTGAAAGAGTAAAGATTGTGGGCATTTTAAAAAAATAATTTTTTAAAAAGCCCTAAAAACAACCGTATCATAATTACACATTTGTGTGTATCATAATGACCAATTTTCCCATAGTTTCATCTCGCTGAATATTAAAGCATCAAAAACCTTAAATTATGATCTTGTAAATCAAAAAATATAAAAATTTACAAATATATAATTTTATATAGTTGGCATAATTGTTGCTTTAAAATTAGTGGAAAAACAAAATTCTGTGAAAGGAGGTGAAGGTTATGGATCTCATCAAATGGAGACCTTTCAGGGAGCTTAATTTAATGAGAAGGGAAATAGATAGGTTGATGGACAGGTTTTTCGATTTTGATAAGGAACTCTTTGATACTGAACTCTGGGCACCTGAGATTGATATATCCGAAACTGAGGATGAGTATATTGTAAAGGCCGATATCCCTGGTATCAATGAGAAGGATCTCAGTGTAACACTCTCCGGTGGGAATCTGACTATCAAAGGTGAAAGAAAAGAGGAGAAAGAGGAGAAAAAGAAACACTTCCACCGAATTGAAAGAAGATACGGAAGCTTCCAGAGAACAATTGCTCTGCCCGGTGAGGTCGATGAAAACAAGATAACAGCTGAGTACAAGGACGGTGTTCTTGAAATACATCTCCCCAAGACCGAAAAATCCAAGCCCAAAGAGATTAAGGTAGATGTTAAAAAATAATCACTAATTGAGCTTTTCAAACCTGCCCTTATGGGCAGGTTTTTTTATTAATTAGAACTTTGATTTTATATCTTTAATGAAGAATGATAACGTTAATTTCATAAACGTTAAAATCTGTTACGAGGAAAAATATACATTCTCTTTAATTTTTCTTGAAACTACATAATCACTGTAATATATTAGAGCGAACGCGACTTCATTTAGGAGTTAGCAATTTGATTGTAATTAAGATAGCAGAAGTAAATGAAGAATATAAAATCCCCAGTGGTTCAAGATTAATCGAAAAATTGGATATATTCCCTTCTCGATTGAGGAAGAACATTATTGGTATTGAATATAATGGAAGAATTATTGACCTTCTTACTCCAATTGAAACTGGCACCGAGGGTAATGGGGAGGAGGCCAGTATAATCACCACAGATTCCACAGTTGCTCTTGAGATACTCAGGCATAGTTGTTCTCATGTAATGGCTCAGGCAGTTAAGAGACTTTTCCCTGATACAAAACTGGCCATAGGCCCTGCGATAAAAGACGGTTTCTACTACGATTTCGATTTCAAGGATGGTATAGATCAGGAAGCAATTCAAAGCATATCGGAAGAAATGAAAAAGATAATTGCCGAAGATCAGAAATTCGAAAGATTTACAATGGGAAGAAAAGAAGCCATAAAATTCTTTGAGGAGAGAGGAGAAAGTTACAAAATCGAACTTATAGAAGAGCTTCCGGAGGATGAAGAGATAAGTTTTTATAAAAATGGTGAGTTTATTGATTTATGCCGTGGTCCTCATCTGCCCTCGACCGGATATATAAAAGCATTTAAGCTTCTTAACCTGGCCGGGGCATACTGGCGTGGAGATGAAAGAAATCCCATGCTTACAAGAATATATGGAACTGCATTCTTCTCAGAGAAAGATTTAAAGGCATACCTCAATCGGATAGAAGAAGCCAAGCGTAGGGATCACAGAAAGCTGGGGAAAGAGCTGGGTATTTTTTCGCTTCATGATGAAGGTCCTGGATTCCCATTCTGGTTGCCAAATGGAGTTATCTTGAAAAATGTACTTCTTGATTTCTGGCGGGAAGAACATAGAAAAGCAGGGTATGTAGAAATTCAAACGCCACTTATTTTGAAGAAAGATCTATGGGTACGTTCGGGACACTGGGATAATTACAGGGAAAATATGTACACAACGGAGATTGATGAGGAGTTATTCGCAATTAAACCAATGAACTGTCCGGGTGGGATGCTTGTTTATAAGGAAAAGATACATTCCTATAGGGATTTCCCACTTAGAGTTGCTGAAGTTGGGATTGTGCACAGGCACGAGAAGAGCGGTGTACTTCAGGGACTGTTCAGGGTTAGATGTTTTACCCAGGACGATGCACATATTTTTCTGATGCCGAACCAGATTGAAGATGAGATTGTTCAGCTTATTGGGCTTATTGATAGAATCTATTCTGTATTTGGATTTAGATATCATGTTGAGCTCTCAACGAGACCCAAGAAGTCCATTGGAACAGATGAACAGTGGGAAGTTGCAACCAGAGGACTTGAGAATGCTCTTAAAAGAGTGGGTATAGAATACCAGGTAAATCCAGGTGAAGGAGCTTTTTACGGACCAAAGATTGATTTTCACCTTGAGGATTGCCTTGGCCGACTCCACCAGTGTGCAACTATCCAGCTGGATATGGCGCTTCCTGAAAGGTTTGATCTAACCTATGTGAACGATAGGGGAGAGGAGGAAAGACCTGTTGTAATTCACAGGACTGTTCTGGGAAGCCTTGAGAGATTTATTGGGATACTGATTGAACATTACGGGGGTAGATTTCCATCATGGCTGGCGCCTGTGCAGGTTGTGGTATGTTCAATCACACAAAATGAAACCGAAAGAGCCAGAGAGGTTTATCAGAGGCTATTTGATATGGGCTTCAGAGTAGAAATTGATATAAGAAATGAGAAGCTGGGATACAAATTGAGAGAAGCTGAAGTAAGGAAAATTCCATATATGATAATCATAGGTAAAAAGGAAGTTGAAAAAGGAGATATCTCTATAAGAAGGGGTGGAAAAGCAGAAACCTTTAATATGAATTTGGAAGACTTCGCTAAACTCCTATCAGATGAGATTAAAAATAAAAAATCTTGATTTTTAATGATTTTTATATAACTTTTGGAACAACATTTTAAATTGTTATTATAAACTCTAATATAGAGGAGGGAAGTATTAGCAAACACGTTAGAGTAAATAATGAAATAAAAGCAAGGCAGGTTAGACTGATAGGGGAGGATGGTAAGCAACTGGGGATCATTGATACAAAAAAGGCTCTTGAGATTGCTCAGGAAAAGGGACTGGATCTGGTAGAGGTATCGCCAAATGCAAATCCTCCGGTATGTAAAATACTCGATTATGGGAAGTATAAGTTTGAACAGGATAAAAAGATAAAAGAATCGAAGAAAAAGCAAAAGGTTGTTCTTACTAAAGAAATAAGGCTAAGACCAAAGATAGAGGAGCATGATTATCAAACCAAGCTCAGGCAGGCAATACAATTTTTGCAGAAGGGATATAAGGTAAAACTTTCGATAAGATTCCGGGGTCGTGAGCTTGCCCATACTGATATTGGAAGGGAGGTTATAAACAGGTTTATCGAAGACACAGGGGATTATGGTCAGCCTGAATTCAGACCAAAGTTCGAAAGTAGAGTAATAGTGACGGTCTTAGCACCAAAAAAATAGAGTTATTTGGGGCAAAGGAGTAGAGCAAATAATCTCAGTCTGAAAATTTGAATTATCAAAGGTTTATAGAGCACGTAGCAGGCCCTTCTAGAGAGAACTTTAGAGAGAAAAAAGAGAAATAGAAGAAAATATTAGGAGAGGTTGATGCCAAAGATAAAAACCCACAAAGGAGCTTCAAAGAGATTTAAAATAACGGCAGGTGGGAAAATTAAAAGAAGTAGAGCTTTTAAAAGCCATATTCTTACTAAGAAAAACAGGAAGAGAAAGAGAAGGCTTGGAAAGCCAGATTTTGTGTTTGAAGGTGAGAAAAAATCAATTCAAAAAATGTTACCATATTAGATAGCAACTACAATATAATGGAGTAGATTAAATGCCAAGAGCAGTTTCCGGAAAAGTAAAACATCAAAGAACAAAGAAAATTTTGAAACTTGCAAAAGGGTATAGGGGGGCGAGGTCCAAACAGTATAGGACAGCTATAGAAGCTGTCATGAAAGCTGGCCTCTATGCCTATAGGGATAGAAGGGTAAGAAAGAGAGACTTTAGAAGGTTATGGATAGCTCGAATCAATGCTGGTGCAAGGCAGTATGACCTGAGTTACGGTAATTTCATCCAGGGTTTAAAAAAAGCTGGCATTATAATTAACAGGAAATTCTTAAGCGATCTTGCTACAAGAGATTCAGAGGCTTTTAAAGCCGTTGTTGAGAAAGCCAAGGCGGTACTTTAAATCCTTCTTTATAAAGGAAAACCTCTAAACGATTTTTTTCCAGTAATACCATTTTATTTGGTTGTATATCCTTTACTTTTAGGTTATAATTTCTTCGAAATATACCTTCGAGATAGTACTCCGGCATTAATGTTGGGAGGGGAATAATGGATAATTCATACATGAAACTTATAGAATCAAGAATAAACAAGGCAATTGCATTTATAGAAGAGCTTAAAAATCGAGAAAAAAGCCTCAAAGATGAAAAGGAAGGGCTTAAGAAAGTAATAATCAATCTTGAGAATGAATTAAAAAAGAAAGATGAAAGAATAGAAGAGCTTCTCGAGATCCAGAAGTTCCTCAAAGATAAAATTGAGCTAGTTTTGTCCAGACTCGAAAGTATCGACACCACTGCGGGTGAGGAGGATGTTGAAAAATTGGAATCAGCTCAAGATACTTTCGAAGAAGCCCATGAAGTTCCATTAGAGGAAAAGGATAAAAATGATGAATCTGAAGAAACAATTGTAGAAGGTCCAATTGTAATTGAGGAAGAATTTGTAGACCTGTCGAAAGAGAAAGATGAAGCAAGTATAGGTGAAACCGATGGAAAAGAGGCTCAGGAAAAACGGGAAGCAATGACAATGAAAGACGAGTCTACAGCATCGGCTGGGGAAGGGCATACTGAAAATTACTCGCTATTTGAGCAGTCAGCCTCTGAGTCAGCTCCGGAGAGAAAAGAAGATCCTGTAGATGAAACTACCTCTGATAGCGGGAAGAAGATACATAAAAATTTGAAGATGAAAAGCGAATGGATATGGAGTAATCCTTTTATAGATTCATAACTAAAATGTTGAAGATATGATAGATAAATATGATAGATAAAAGCGAGAGCAAAAGTATGGAGCCAATAAAATTCGAGGTATTGGGAGAAAGTTTTACAATTAAATCCGATGTTGAAAAAGAATACTTTTTGAATCTCGTTGATGAGCTGGTTTCAAAACTAGAAGATTTAAGAAAAAAATTTCCCACATTATCAAAGATTAAGCTTGTAATACTCACGGCACTCGATTATCTTGATGAACTTTTCAAACTGAGAAAACAGAGAGTAGACGAGGAACAAATGAAATCTATTGCCGAGCTTACAGAATCACTTGTATCAATTATTGATAGGGAAGAAAACAGCGGAAAAATAAAAATCGAGTAAGATGGGTTTAATGGTAGTAAAATGTAGGTTGCTTGGAGCGCAATTGAATTATTTTTTCCACAATTATTATAACCTAAGGTACAGATAGAATTATCCAAAGTGGAGATAATCCCAATATATAACGAATTCACTATTCTCGGGTATATTTTTTGTTGAAAATCCAGTATATATTTATTATATTTCACCATGAAAAACATATGGGCCCCTAGCTCAGCTGGTCAGAGCAGCTGACTCATAATCAGCGGGTCGCAGGTTCGAATCCTGCGGGGCCCATTTTTTATTGCCTCTTGAAACGATTAAGTTATCACTCTTTTCTTTAAGAATGTTTCCCAGAAGACGTCTTGAATGCAAATCGATAAAATTGCCTACTTAAGTGTCCAGATGATTGTGATGATGAGAATCCAAATTTAGTTATATTTTTCATTTAGATTTCTATTTTTCAGAAAATCGACATTCATTTTATTATACAAATATTATTATATTAATAATGAAACATATATTCGCGAGGTGGGTCCCAGTAGATTAATTTTGTTTGTAAGGTTAGCAGGATTGAATTAAAGCTTTAATGTGAACTCTGGAGGTGGACTATTGACAGAAATATCTCAGCAGGAAAATAAGAAAACTAAATGTATAGCCTGTAAGAAACCTGCCATTGTAAATATAATGAATCCTTTCTGTAAAGAGTGTTTTATAAAACATTATGAGAGGAGAGTGGAGAATCTTATCAAAAGGCACAAACTGGTAAGAAAAGGTGATAAAATACTTGTGGCAGTTTCAGGTGGAAAAGATAGTCTAAGCTGTGCAAATGTTCTTTCGAAACTCAGAGAAAAATTCGATTTTGAACTTGGAGTCCTCCACATAGATGTAGGTATCCCTGAATGTACAAATGAGAGGACTTTAAATGTAGTAGAAGGATTTTGCAGGGAGCGTGATATAACTTTTCATTTTTATGATCTCTCAGGTTTTCTAGGTGGCACTACCGCAGAGGTGGCAAAGGTAACCAGAAGGCCTTTATGTTCCCTGTGCGGAATGCTGAAGAGGTATGTTTTTAACAGATTTGCCCGTGAAAATGGTTATAATAAAATAGCAACGGGCCATTGTGCGGATGATGTAACGAGATTTTTCTTCAAGAATTGGATTTCCAGGGATTTTCTATGGATTTCAAAGCTCAAACCGATAACCGTATCTGATCATCCGAAGGTTGTTACCAGAATAAGACCTCTCTATGAAATGCTGGAAGCCGAGAACCTTGCATATATTCAGATACAGCAGATCCCAATAGCAGGATGTTCCAGGTGTTCATATTTTCTCAGACGGGACAAGTGGTTCGATATTCTCAGACTCATCGATGAGCATAAGAAAGATTTTAAGTTTAACTTCGTGAAGGCCCTTGAAGTAGCGGAGATCAGCAGCAAGGAGAAAAGGGATTTTGGTGAATGCGCGAACTGTGGGGAGCCAACAGACGGTGATGTATGCGCTGTTTGCAGGGTAAAAGAGAGGTACAACAGAATAAAACTTTCGGTTTAGGCATGGATTATAGTTTCAAAATACTTATATTTTTTTATCAAGAATCATCTCTTTAATAATATGAATCGATTTTTTTACCTCCGGAGATATATCTTCACCGAAATCTGTATTTTTAGGTTGAATACCCAGAAGGGTAATCTCTGCGGAACATCTTGATTTCAAATCCTCAATAACAAACGAAATAGGGAGGGTATGGGTTGAAAAACCGTACCAATCGATCTGGTTTTCCCTCAATATTCTAAAATCACCTGGTTTTCCATTGAAGTTTGCGGTATCAACGATAATTATTTTTTCGGGATTCATTCGGGCTATTTTGCCTGTCCAGTTTTCCGGGGTAGTTTCACTATCAATTGCCAGTATATCTGTATCTTTGTCCTTCAGAAGCTCAGCAACAATACTTCCCGCTGCATCATCTTTTCTCAGCCTGTTTCCAATACCGAGAACAATGGTCTTTGATCTGTGTTTTTCCATGATTTTATTTCTTCGGCACAAAAATTTTAGTCTGCCGTAATATTTTACATCTTTATAAACGCCAATTCAACCATAGCTTGATGTTGTGAAGGTATTCGTGAATAATAATTTTGATTATTGGGTGTATGTTCGTAAGATTTTAATTAAATTCCGCCACTTCAGATTTGAATGATTGATGGACCTATTTTATTAGGATTTAGAGAGCCACATCGTTAAATAGTCAATGGGATTGTTTTATAATGAATCGGAACATTATTAATTGATTTCTGAGAGTTATTTTGTGGTGAGAGTTGTTTCTCTCCTGCACCTGGCACATAGAATTTTTACCCTGTCAGCTCTTCCATATTCTTTTGCCACTGCGAGAATATTGTCGTCGATTATACCCAGTTCTCTGAGTCTTGTCTGGTATAGGGTGGGGCTTGAGAATGCCAGCTCCCCGAGTTTCTTTGCTATCCAGCTCAGGTGATCCTTGCAGGCAATAACCGTTCCACACATTTCACAGAGTTGCAGTTCTTTCTCGATTGTTTCGTATGCCTCTTTTCTATCAAAAAATGCAAGATCCCATTTATCTGTTAACTTTATTCCCTGGTTATCTGCTATACACGCGGCCTCACAGCTGCCGCAAAAAATGCATGTATCTGTATAGTGGTAGATTATGCGTTTACCCTTTCCATCTTCTACTTTATCGTCATGCGCTATCGCATTTGTGGGACATACCTGCTCACAGGCCAAACATCCAACACACTTATCCGGATTGAACTCAGGTTGTCCCCTGAAACTTGGATATGGTACATGGGGTTTTTTTGGGAATTTTGATGTATATGGTTTTGTGGTAAGTGCTTTAACTGCCTCAAGTAATTCTCTTACCTTTGGAAGTTTCATTTTACTACAACATCCTTTTTAATTTTTTTGTTTTTTCCTGGGAAAGCCTTACAAGGTCTTTCCCGGTGTAAAGTTGTTTTCCGTCTGGTGTAACGACAGTCATCCTCTCTGTACAGCAGTAGCACGGATCAATCGAAGCGAGTATTATTGTAGCATCTGCAATGTCACATCCTATTACAGTTGAATGACAAGTGGGTAGATTCATAAATGTTGGTGCTCTCACCTTGTGCCTCACTGGTCTGTTTGTTCCATCGCTCCTTACATAGTGGAATGTTTCTCCTCTTGGGGCTTCATGTGTTCCGATTCCCTCACCGGGAGGTATGTCCTTAATCCTACAGTCTATTTCACCCGGAGGTAGATTCTTCAAACACTCCTTTACTATTTTGATGGATTCGTATGTTTCAAGTACTCTTACAACCACCTTATCAAACACATCTCCATTCTCGGTTACTATCATGTCCCAATCTATCTGATCGTACGCACCGTAGCTAACGTCTTTTCTCACATCCTTTGCAACCCCGGAGGCTCTGGCGGTTGGACCAAGTGCACTATAATCAAGCGCGTCTTCTTTTGTGAGTATTCCAATACCTTTAAGCCTTGCGTGTAGTACGGGATCGTCCAGTATTGCTTTTTTCAGCCTATCGAGCGTGGGAACTATTGAATCTATCTTTTTTAATACCAGTGGAAAGTCATCTGGATTAAGATCCCTTCTTACCCCACCTGGTTTGAACATTGCATAGTGGTTTCTATTTCCCGAGAGGATTTCCATTACATCGAGTATCTCCTCTCTTAGTTTCCATACCCACATGTAAATAGTGTTATATCCGAGGAAATGACCGGCAAGTCCAAGCCACAGCAGGTGGGAATGTATCCTTTCACCTTCTGCGATAATTGTTCTTATATATTTTGCTCTTTCGGGCACCTCGACCTGGGCTATGTCCTCGACTGCCCTTGTGTATGCATAGGGATGGCTTGTTGAACAAATTCCACATATTCTCTCTATTACAAAGGTTACCTGGTCAAACGATTTGAGCTCAGAGATCTTCTCTATGCCTCTATGGTTGTAACCGATATTGACCTCTATATCCACAACTTTTTCACCATCCACCGTTAGTTTAAAATACTCGGGTTCTTCCTGTAGTGGATGGTACGGTCCAATGGGTATAACACTTCTGGCCATTATACACCCCTGTCTCTTACGGCGTTTTTATCCCACTCTTTATAATCTGCCCTCAGAGGATAAACCCCCTCAGGCCACGATTCCGGAAGAAGCAGTCTCTTGAGATTTGGATGACCAGTAAAATCTATGCCTAAAAGTTCGTTCATCTCTCGTTCAATCCAGTTTGCCCCTTTAAAAACAGGTGCAAGAGAATCAATCTTTGGTCTGTCCCTGTTCAATTTAACCCGCAATGAAACAAGTACCCGAAGATACTCAAGGGTAAAATGATATAGAATTTCGATATGTGTTTTTGCATCCAGTGCAGATGCTATGTTAAATCGGGCTTTCAGGTCTTTAAATATATAACTGGCGACTTTGACAAGCGATTCAGGCTTAATTTCTATATATATTCGTGTTGGTGATCTATCGTAAAAATCAATTATATCTGATTTAAACCTTTCTTTAAGATCTGAAACAAGTTCTTCTCTCGTCATTTTCCGCCCTTTATCTTTTCAATGAGTTTTACAATCCCCGCGATAATCGCCTCTGGTTTTGGGGGACATCCGGGGATATATGCATCAACGGGTAAGTAATGATCGATTGGCTTGGGCATGTTATAACTTGGCATGAAGATTCCCCTGGACATGGCACACTCACCAATACAAACCACGAGGCATGGTTTTGGTGCCATTTCATATAGTCTCATTACCCTTTCCATGGATTTTCTGCTACCTGCCCCGGTTATTAGAAGTACATCGGCATGCCTTATTGAAGGTGCCAGCAGGATTCCGAAACGTTCAACATCAAACCTTGGTGTAAGAACATCCAGTATTTCTATATCGCAGTTATTACAACTACCGGTTGCAACATGAAAAACCCATGGAGATTTTAGAAGTGCCCTCGTTTTTATCCCCAACTTTGCCATTTTTATATCCCCAGAATAGAGAGTATTATTGCGACTATAGATGCAATTGTGGCAGGGCCCCAGAAAAATCTCATGGCGTGATCAATTCGGACCCTTGGATTTGTATTTTTTATTACAACTATAATTACCAGCATAAGGACGTATTTTAAAATACTATAGAGTATTCCAATCCCCTGAAAATTAAATCCTCCAAGGTAGAGAATGATTAAGAAGAAAGGCAGTGTAAATAACATCATGTGTTTCATCAATCTGAATATGGCAAGGGGAGTTCCGGAGTATTCTATAATAACACCGCCCATTATCTCTGTCTCTGCCTCTGCTATATCGAAGGGCACTATTCCCATTTTCGCCTGTATGCAGATAATCGAAACTATCAGGGCTATTGCACCTGAGAATGAAAGTGCAAAGACATTACCACCAGCCTGACTAGCAAGAATTTGACCTAATCTTAATGAATAGTTTGATTTAATGATGGGTACCAGTATTGCAAAAATAAATGGTAGTTCATAGCTCAGCATTAGCTTCATTTCACGTGAGGCCCCAACCCTTGCCAACGGGTTTCCCGAGGCGAATCCACCAAGCATGAGACTGATAGACGGTATTGTAAGCAGGTATATTACAACGATTATGTCTCCGAGGAATCCCTGGGTTACTTCCAGCTGGTTCATCCAGAGAATCGCAGATGCAACGGAAATACTTGCATATCCCATGATTGGTGCAAGTAGAAAGGTTGTTTTGGAAGCGCCCTCCGGTACTACTGTTTCTTTGCCCATTAATTTTATAATGTCTATTACCGGCTGAAGGAATGGAGGTCCAACCCTATAGTGGATACGAGCAGTTACTTTTCTATCAATCCAGCTGGCGATGACCCCCAGAACTCCCGTAAGAATAATACCATATACTATTAAATATATCGCATACATTATGCCTTCTCTCTCTCCCAATGTGTTGAATGTATTATAAGATTCTTTCCAACCAGATATGTGTTTTCGGGAAGCTCGCCTTCAACCTTTTTCACTGCAAGTGCCCCGTATGGGCATGATTCAATGCAGGCAGGCTCCCCTGGTTTTTCCCTTCGGTCAAAACAAAAATCACATATGTGCACCAGATATGGAACATTCTCCGGAAGTATTGTTCCATATGGACAGGCATGGGAGCAACTTTTACAACTTATGCAAAGCATATTATGTCTGATAAGCATATTCTCTTTATCTTTCTGCTGTTCAAGTGCATCTTCAGGACAGGCATTAACGCAGTGTGGCTCCTCACATCTCCTGCATATGAGATAATAGGTAGCAAGCTCGGCTACCGAGAGTATCCCGTTATTGAAAGGATGGTAAAAATAGCTGCATTTGACCACACATTCTTTACATTCTCCCTTGGTGCATATGTCCAGATCAATGAAGAGTCTTTCCCGGTCTCCTTCTTCCGGAGAAAGAGAAACTTTTCCCTGATGTAGTTGCACAGCCGAAGAATCGGGAACTTCCATTTTATAACCTCACATAACAGTTTTTCGCTAAATTTTATCGATCAATTAAATTAATCCCATACATCCGGATAATCTTTCACAAGGTCATACCTGAAAACTGGCCCATCTTTACAGACGTAGTATTTACCCAGCCTGCAGTGTCCACATTTCCCTATCCCGCAGGACATGTTTCTTTCCATTGAAAGGTATATGTTACTATCTTTGAAACCCATCTGGATCAGCTTGAGAGTGGTAAACTTCATCATAATTGGAGGTCCGCAGACAACTGCAATGCCATTTTTGAAATCCATTTTGACATCATCCAGAATGGTTGTAACCAGTCCAACTTTTCCGCTCCACTCCCCATCCCCCTCATCTACCGTGAGAACAACATCTATATCACTCCGTTTTTGCCACCCTTCGATCTCGTTTCTATACAGAAAGTCTCTTGGAGTTTTGCAACCACCTCTGAAATAGAGAGCTTTAAACTCATCTGAATGCTCGAAAAACTCGTACATCAGGCTTCTGATTGGAGCGAATCCACAGCCTCCACCAACTACGAGTACCTCTTTACCCTTGAACTCCTCGAATGGATAGCCATTTCCAAAAGGTCCTCTTATGCCGACAATATCGCCTTTTTTGAGTTTATGGATTGCATCCGTTACCTTTCCCACCCTCATTACCGTTACTTCTATTATATCTTTAACGTGTGGGTTTGATGACGGTGTAAATGGCGCTTCTCCCACTCCCGGAACCGTTAGCTCAATGAATTGGCCAGTTTTAAACTCTATGGGCTCCTCTGGTTTCAATCTCAGTGTTTTTATTGTAGGAGTTTCTTCAATAACTTCTATTACATCTGTTTTAATTGGACTGTATGGGTTGCTTCTTTGCATCATCTACCAACCTTTTCAGTACTCTTCTTATATCAATTTTTGCAGGACAGGCTGAGATGCATCTTCCACAGCCTGTACATGCATAGAAACCTGCTATTTTAGGGAAGAAATCAAACTTTTTTTCAAATCTATTTCTTAATCTCATCCACAACCACTGTCTTGGATTTACCCCTGCCGCTACCTTGGCAAAGTCTTTTATCATGCATGAATCCCATATCCTTAGTCTGGCAAGTTTGTCCTCTGACTTCTGATCATAGAGGAGAAAACAGTGGCATGTTGGACATATGGTATTACACGCGCCACACTCAACACATGTGCTCGCCTCATCCTTCCAGATGGATGATTCATAGTTTGCTTGGATTATGTTTTCATAATCTTTCTGTTTTGGGATCTCGTATTTTCTAAGATTTTCATCAACTTTTTTTGTTACTGATTTTCTCTGCTCATCCCTTTCTTTTACATGAGCATCCGATACTTCTTCGAATAGGCTCGATGAATCACTGATTATGCTCTTTCCTTTTTCCGAGCCTTCCTCAACTATAAAACCACCCGTTACAGGGCTGAGATTAATATCATATCCTTCTTCAGGATGTGGATTGAGCTCAAGGGCCCTGCAGTAACATGTTTCTATTACCTCTGTACAATCCGAAGATATTATGAGATTTTCCTCTCTTGCTTTTTTATAGATTGGGTCGAGAAAATCCTCTGATTCGAATACGAAGTCATGAACCTTGAGCCCTTTTAAATCACAGGATTTTGCACCTACTATACATGCGGGTTTTCTTTCTTTTTCGGGTATTCCATCCTTAAAGTTTTCTGCAACAATTTCTCTGGCTCTGAAAAAGAATGCTTTTATTGGCTCGAACGTTCTTACCTCACCAATAACCCATCCTTTTTCTTCGAGTGAAGATATCTCGGATTTTTCGTATTTTTCAAAATATCTCACATCCCCTTTTTTAGAAGGAATGAATACATCGTAGTTTTCAGTAAGTTTATTGAGCAATTGGATAAAGTTTTTTTGATTTATAAAATACATCTTCTCAACCTTTTTAAGAGCAATTAGTCTAAAATTTTTGTCAAATAACCGAGGAGCAGTAATTATTGATCCAATCGATCCCTTTGTGCAGAACTAAGCAGGTCAGTAGAGATCTTTTTCCAGGTTTCCAGCTGTATTACAGCTCCCACAAACCTGAATCTCCACAAGTACATTACGATGGCAAAATGTTTTTCGGAGGAATTGAACAAAGTCGGTAGGAAAAACATTATCTTCCTCCGGGATGTTTATTTTAAACCATTTGACTATTATTTGTCAAGTTTTTTTCTCAAAAATTTAACAATTTTTTCTTGACAAATACTGAGAAATAATTTACAATCCGAGATTGAGTAAAGTTTGACGCACCAACTTGATTTTTGACAGGGTTGGGTAGCGTTCATATGTTATGTTGATGACCTCCAGATTTGACTTCGAGACAGCAAAGAAACCAGCCCAGACGAAAACTTGTTGATCCTTGAAATGTAAAAAAGGACGCAAGTTTTACCTGCTTAGTGATTGAGTTTTTATTGCAATTATATTTTTTCCGAATGTTTATGGTTTTGTTACAAAAGCATACCTGAAAAAGGTTAGGTAAAATGACTGAATTATACTATCTGATACTTTTTCCGATTGGCGTTGGAATCTTTCTTTGGATCATCCCCGAAAGGGGTTACGTAATTAAAGGGGTTATTGCGGCAATTACATCGGCTATTGTGATGTATTTTAGTATTTTACTGTTTCAACAACAGAGCCAGATAGTCAGGTTTTTACCCTTTAACAATCTACTGAAAAACTTCAAGATAGGTGATGAAATTTTTTACTTTAATATAGATCCGTTAAGCAAAACTATTTCTTTATTTATAGCTTTTTTTGGTCTATTAATCTCAGTTTATTCAATCCTGTACCTGAAAGGTCATAAAAGGGTTCCCCATTATTACTCATTTTTTCTCATAACAACAGGTTCCGCCATTGGAGTTGTCTTGTCTGATCATCTCTTTACTTTTATAACACTGTGGGGCTTACTGGGATTTACCCTGTATAAATTGATAAAAGGCCATGACGAGTTGAGCTCTGCAGCCGCAAAAAAGACAATGATACTGATCGGTGCCTCGGACTCCGTCATGATATTTGGAATTGGACTGGTGTGGATTTTAACAAAAACTCTGAGGATTTCCCAGATTAGTATTGAAACAAATCTGGCTGCAGGTGTAGTAGCATTTGCCACTCTACTTGTAGGTAGCATTACAAAGGCTGGAGCGTTTCCGCTCCATACATGGGTGCCTGACTATGCAGAAGGTGCGCCTGCATCCTCTTCTGCATTCATGCCAGCCTCTCTCGATAAGCTCCTCGGAATATATCTCCTTGCAAGAATATGCGTGAATCTCTTTATACTAAATCCATGGCTTAACCTTGCCCTTCTCATAATTGGGAGCATTACAATAATTGCAGCAGTCCTTATGGCCTTGATTCAGCATGACTATAAACGTTTGCTCGGTTACCATGCAGTTTCACAGGTTGGTTACATGGTTACAGGACTTGGGCTAGGCACCCCGATAGGAATCGCCGGTGGTCTCTTTCATATGTTTAACAATGCTCTATACAAAAGTGGCCTTTTCCTTTCGGCCGGTTGTGTGGAAAAACAAACGGGAGAGAATGATCTCGATAATGTAGGTGGATTGGCAAGATTAATGCCGATCACTTTTATTTCAGTAATTATTTATACTCTTTCGATTTCTGGGGTTCCCCCATTTAACGGTTTTGCATCAAAGTGGCTTATATATCAGGGAATAATTGAATTTGGAAAATCGCAGGGTCCTGCCAATAAGGTCTGGATGATCTGGCTGATAATGGCAGTTTTTGGATCTGCACTTACACTTGCAAGTTTTATTAAGTTTACATCTGGTATATTTCTTGGGAGGCTGAAAGAAAAACTTTCCGAAACTAAAGAAGCGGGCTTTTTGATGTGGTTACCTCTTCTGATAATTGCTCTTGTTTGTGCCGGAACGGGTATTATTGCGTCCGGCGTTATCATTCCGAAGATGATAGTTCCGATAACGGGTAGCTTTGAATATCCTGGGATCTGGAGTTCGAGCTTTGTTACCCTATTAATCGTTGTTTCTATTGTTATAGGTTTTCTACTTTACCTTGCTGGAAAGCCTGCCAAGGTAAGAAGGTCTGCAGGGTATGTTGGCGGAGAGGTAATGGTTGAAGAGCTTGATTTTGCCCCAACTGACTATTATAAAACGATAAGTTTTTTTAAGATATTCAAATGTTTTTATGAACGTGCCGAGAAGAGATTTTTTGATATTTATGATGGATTTAAAGCACTGGTGCTCTGGTTGAATACCGTTTTCAGCAGATGTCATACTGGTAGATTACCGCTATATGCCCTTTGGGTTGTTATAGGAATGCTGTTGATAGTGATTATTTTGATGATTTGATTAAACTGATATGGAGTTGGCCAAGAAGATAGAAAACCGAACTGAAATAGATTTAGTTAATATTTGAGGGACTGTGAGCTTTAACAGATTTTGTCTGAATTTTGTGATTTTCGTAAACTCAGAAGAATGATATTCATTAAATTAAACGCGAAAAACTTAAGAGGATAGGGACATGGAGATACTCCTGATCGTTTTAATAATACTTATGATTGGGGGTGCAATATTCTCGCTTGAGGCAAAGGACCTGCTTTCAGCGGTTATAGCTTATGGTATAGTTGGTTTTGGACTTGTAATCTGTTTTCTCTTGCTAAGAGCACCCGATCTGGCTCTCGTGCAGATAGTAGTAGAGACCATAACATTGATAATAATGATAGGTGTGATAATGAACAGTACCAGGGAAGAGCTTGGAGTGAGATGGGGAAATAGAAGTGTAATATATATAATTGGTTCGATAGTGTTTCTCGGATTCTTCGTTTACTTCTTCAATAATTTTACTGCAGGACTTACAAAATTTGGAGATCATTTTCTAAGAATGTCCAAGGCTTATATAAAACCAGGTGCCGAGGGTACAGGAGCTGCTAATCTGGTAACAGGTGTTTTGTTTGATTACAGAGGTTACGATACACTCGGTGAGGCTACGATACTTTTCACAGCGGTAATTGGTGTTTTGACTGTGCTGAGAATGCGTGGAAGAATTGAATAAATACTCAGAAATATTTATTAAAAGGATTTGAGTGAGGTTGTATATTTCCAGGCACATTTTTAAAAGATATGAATAAAAAGTTACAGGTACTGAATGAGGTTTAATCATGAAAGGAATGACAATTATAGTTAAAAAAGTAACCCAGATGATCTGTGGAGTACTATTACTGTACGGAATGTATATAATTGTTCATGGTCATCTAACGCCTGGAGGAGGTTTCGCAGGCGGAACTATAATAGCCGGTGTATTTATCCTTCTTATCATATCATTTGGAAGTGAGTTTGTTGCCCTGAAGAAAGAAGAGACGGGCTCATCGCTTCTCGAAACCAGTGGAATACTTGCATTTTTAATAATTGCTCTACTCGGTATGATTGTGGGTGGAGCGGGTATATTCTTTAAGAACTTTTTGCCAAAAGGAATAATCGGAAAGTTATTCAGTGCAGGGGCAATTCCCCTCTATAACATTGTAGTTGGAATCGAGGTATCAGCGGCTTTGTTAACAATCTTTTTAGCATTGCTAATTTATAGAGATGAGGTTTTAAAATGACAGTATTTGTTCTTGCAATTGTATTATTTCTGATAGGCCTGTACGGTGTTCTGTCCAAAAGGAATCTAATAAAAATCATTATTGGTCTTGCTATAATGGAATACAGTGTAAACCTTTTTCTCGGGCTTATCGGGTATATAAAAAATGGCGAGGCTCCTATTCTTGTAAGTGGGCGAGTCCAGAAGCTTTTTGTTGATCCATTGCCTCAAGCTATGGTCCTTACTGCAATAGTTATTGGGCTCGCAACGACGGCTCTTCTTCTTGCAATTGCAATTAGAATCTATAAAAAATACGGCACATTTGATATTAGAGAAATCAAAAATCTGAAAGGTTAGAGGGTAAGGGTAAAGATGGATTTATACATACCATTATTCGTTGCTATTCCCCTGGGGGGAGCGTTTATCACAGCAATAGTGGGATTGTTTTCAAAGGTATTCGCAAGATATTTCACTTCTTTAATCATGGCAGCCCTGGTTGTTTTATCACTTGTATTTGTCTTTAACGGTAAGGGTTTTTATTCATTCGAGGTAGGCGGATGGAAACTCATCAATAAGGTACCCGTTGCTATATATATGGTTGTGGATGGCCTTACCCTTTATCTTCTCATGATAATCAGTGTGATAGGGTTCTTTTCAGCATTTTATTCAATATCCTACATAAAAAAGTTTACAGGTGAAAACTTCTATTATACCCTTTTCAGTCTTATGGTTGCCGGAATGAACGGAGTGGTTGTAAGTGGCGATTTGTTTAATCTATACGTATTTCTTGAAATTGCCGCAATTGCCTCTTATGCTCTGGTGGCATTTGGTATAGAAAAGGAAGAACTGGAAGCATCTTTTAAATATCAGGTTCTGGGAGGCATGTCCTCTCTCTTTATTCTTCTGAGTATCGGGATACTGTACTGGATGACATCCACTCTAAACATAGCTGATATGGGGAAATTGCTACAGCAGAATAAGGCTACCGATATGGTGAAGTTTGTTCAGGTTATTCTCCTTGCAGGTTTCGGACTTAAAACAGCTATGATTCCGTTCCATGCATGGCTTCCGGATGCGCATTCTTCGGCACCATCTCCTATATCTTCGATGCTTTCAGGTGTTTTGATAAAGGCAATAGGTGCCTATGTTATAATAAGATTATTTTTCAATATGTTTATTATCACCACACCTATTGCATTTGTGATAACGGTAATTGGGACTCTATCAATGGTAGTGGGGGTGTTACTTGCTATTGGTCAGTGGGATATAAAGAGGCTTCTTGCATATCACAGTATCAGTCAGATGGGCTATGTGATCCTTGGAGTTGGTATTGGCATGCTGGTAATTTCAAAAGGAGGGAATAACTCCGTTGCAAAACTGGCAATAGCAGGAGGCCTTTTCCATCTCTTTAATCATGCTGTATTCAAAGGGCTCCTGTTTTTGAATGCAGGGGCCGTTGAGTATGAAACCGGTATTCGAGATATGAAAAGGCTGGGTGGACTTGCTTCAAAAATGCCAATAACCGCCTCTACATCATTGAGTGCTTCGATGTCAATCTCTGGCATACCACCTTTTAACGGATTCTTCAGCAAGCTGATCATTATAATAGCAGCAATACAGGCAAAATATTACCTGTTATCAGTACTTGCTGTTTTTGTCTCGATAATAACACTGGCCTCGTTTATGAAAGTTCAAAGATTTACTTTCTATAATAAAAATGAAACAACGATGAACTCAAAACTCAAAGAAGTTAGAGAAGTACCATTCCCGATGTGTTTTTCCATGATATTTTTAACGATTCTATGTCTCGTGCTGAGTCTTTTCATTGTACCTGGTATAAAAGAGATATTTTTGGATCCGGCTGTATCGGTTTTAACCAATGCGATGCAATATTCAGTAAACGTACTGGGGTATTAATATGCGTGCAATAGTACTTTTTATATTCCTCTTTCTTATATGGTTGGTTCTAACATTCAATGTTGAGAATCAGAATATTCTTGTGGGTGCTGTTATTGCAGTTCTTGCAACTGCCCTGATGAGTAAGTATTCACTAAAACCGAGTAAAAAGATATTAAATCCCGTCAGGTATTTGTGGGCAATTATATACGGCTTTATATTTTTATGGGAATGTATAAAGGCGAATCTTGACGTTGCCTACAGAGTCCTTCATCCAGGATTACCTGTAAAGCCGGGAATAGTAAAAGCAAAATCAACACTTAAGTCTGATGTTGCAAAAGTCTTTCTTGCAAACTCAATTACAATGACTCCAGGAACGATAACTGTAGATATCAAAGATGATGAGTTTTTTGTCCACTGGATATATGTATACAGTAAAGATGAAAAGATCTATACCCAGAAAATTCTGGGTAGATTTGAAAAATATTTAAAGAGGATATTTGAATGATGTCAGTCCTCGATGTATTCCTTTACATTCTGATTGGTTTAAGCTTTATGTGCCTATACAGGATAATTAGAGGGCCCTCAATTCCGGATAGAATGGTTGGAATTGATATATTCGGGATATTGGTAGTGGGGATATGTGCCCTTCTTGTTAAAAAAACGGGAAAGGCGTTTTTGATTGATATTGCCATTACATGGGCAATACTCAGTTTTATTGGTACATTGACTCTTGCAAAATACCTATCGGGGAAGAAGCTAAATGAATGAGTTAATAAGTGATATTCTTATAGGGATCGGTGTTGCATTTGATTTTTTTGGTTGTTTGGGTTTATTAAGACTCCCGGATGTATACAACAGGCTTCAGGCAGCCACAAAAAGTGTGACTCTGGGTACCTGGAGTATTCTTTTCGGGGTTTTTGTTAGATACGGCTTTACAGGGGTTGGAGTAAAAGCTCTCTTTTGCATTCCTCTTCTATTTTTTTCGGCAACAGTGGCAGCCCATGCCCTGATGAGAGGTTCATACATCTTTGGTGTGAAGCTATGGGAGGGGAGTGTGGTAGATGATTACAAGGATGAAGCCGGGAGTGAATAAACAATCTTAGATGAACAACTTTATATAAACAATTATAAAAACAATTTTTATTTTCCTTCCCTTTCATTGATCCAGTTATTTGCGGATGTATAAAATATAAAAGAATTAATGTCGAGTTTTCTGAAAAACAGAAATCCAACAGAAGATGCGGTGTGGGCTTGCGATCAGATTTAAACTTTTGGTTTTTGTTTTTTTGTTTATTGAAGAAATATTGTTATCGGTATATAATGTTGAGTCTTACGAATGAGGGGGTGTAAAGGGTTTTAGGATGTATTATTTTGATAATGACGGTTTGTTCGAACATTTTTATGTTAAGATTAATTCGGGGCTGCACAACATCAAAAACACTTCCAAAATTAAAAAGAAAATCTATAAATTAATAATTTGCGGGAATTATTAAATGTCAAAATCTAGTTCGGAGATAGATAGGGAGATCGAAAAGTTAAGACAAGAGCTTCAGGAGAAAGAAAAGGAAATAGATCAATTACGAAGAGACAGAAGTGAGTATCTGAGGATAAGTGCCCATCAGTTAAAGTCTCCCCTTGCTTCAATAAGTTTCAGTGTTGATACTCTATTAAAAGAGTATGCTGGTCGCCTTAATTGGAAACAATTAAGGATAATTGAAGCTATTAAGCACAGTACAGAATCATTAAATGCACTTATCACAGATATTCTTGAACTTGAAAGGTTGAAATCGGAAAAACCAGAGTTTGAGTATGTAAACATTGTTGACATCTGTTCAAAGGTAATTGATGACCTCAAGGCAAAAGCCCAGGAAAAAGAACTGTCTTTTAACATTAATTTGCCTGCAAAACAGCTGATAACAAAGGGGCTGAGATTTGGTCTCAGACAGGCGATATATAATCTTGTTGAAAATGCAATAAAATATTCTCATCCGAGAGGAATTGTAGAAATAACGGTCGGGTATGATGAGGTGGAAAAATCCATTTCTTTAATTG
Source organism: uncultured Spirochaetota bacterium (assembly GCA_964518675.1). Classification (GTDB taxonomy): domain Bacteria; phylum Spirochaetota; class B62-G9; order B62-G9; family CAZFGQ01; genus CAZFGQ01. Next base: position 37,608 of record CAZFGQ010000010.1, on the reverse strand, counting down.
TGAGAGATTATGGTATTGGCATACCTGAAAAAGAGAAGGAAAAAATATTTGAGGAGTTTTACAGGGCATCAAATGCAAGGAAATATGAGAAATCTGGCACTGGTTTTGGAATGGCAATTATCAAGAGGGTTGTTGAGTTATGCAATGGAGAGATAGCTCTGTGGAGCAAAGAGGGTGAGGGTACAAAGATCACAGTAAAATTACCTCTGGTTAAAGATGTTGAGTCTGAAAAGCCCTCAAAGAAAAAAGAGGGAAAGAAGAGAAAAATTGTTGTTGTAGGAGGTGTTGCTGCAGGACCGAAAGCGGCATCAAGAGCAAGAAGACTTGATCCTGAAGCAGAAATTACCATCTTTGAAAAAGGATACTTTCTCGCATATGCCGGGTGTGCACTGACATTCTACATATCAGGATTATTGAAGAGAAGAAGGGATTTAACACAGGCCATTACAGGTTATCCCGATCCTGCCGAGTTTTTCAGAAAGGTAAAAAAAATAGATGTGAAAAACCTCACCGAGGTTATAAAAATAGATAGAAAAAATAAAAAGGTGATTTATAGGGATCTTATGAACCAGGGCGTTAGGTCAATGCCCTACGATGTTTTAATACTTGCGACCGGTGGGACACCAATAGTTCCTGAGATTAGAGGAATTGATCTTGGAAATATTTTCTACCTTAGAGGTGTAGATGATGCAGAAAGAATAAAACATGCTCTCATCAATGAAATGGCCAGAGAGGTTATTGTCTTAGGGGGAGGGTTAATAGGAGTTGAAATAGCTGATGCATTAACAGTCTCTGGAGCGAGGGTTACAATTGTTGAAAAAAAGAACCAGATACTTCCGTTTCTAGATCCTGAAATGGCGGCATTGGTTGAAAAATACCTTGATTTAAAAGGTGTTCGTGTTTTGAAAAATCAAGAGGTTATTGAATTTGAAGGCGATAAAAAAGTTAAGTTTGCCAAACTTAGAGATCGGAAATTACCCGCAGAGCTGGTAATTATTGCTGTTGGAATAAAACCCAATGTGGAACTTGCACGAGAAGCAGGACTGACTATCGGAGAAACGGGGGCCATCTCTGTAAATCAGTATCTTCAAACCAATGATCCCGATATATATGCCGCAGGTGATTGTGTTGAAAGCTGGCATGCTGTATTTGAAAAACCTTTCTATCTACCGCTTGGTTCCATTGCTAACAGGCAGGGAAGGGTTGCGGGAAGTAATGCAGCCGGTTTAAAGCAAAGGTTTGGTTCAGTTTCCGGAACAATAATTATAAAAGTTTTTGACTGTCATGTTGCAAAAACTGGTTTAAATGAAAGAGAAGCAAAAGAGGGAGGTTTTGACCCTGTTAGCTGTCATGTTCCTGAATATGATAGGGAGAGGTTTATACCTGGTGCAGAAATAATAAGTATCAAACTTATTGCCTGTAAGAAATCCAAAAGACTTATCGGAGCTCAGATTGTAGGTAGAGGTGAGGTTGCTAAAAGGATAGACCTTGCATCAACAATCATATTAAAACGTGGCAATGTTAATGATCTTATCGATCTGGATCTCGGTTATGCACCATACTATTCAAATGCCATGGGAGCTCTGGTTGTGGCGGCAAATGTGCTCCAGAACAAGCTCAATGGATACTTTGATGGAATTACATCCATCGAAGCTTATAAACTAATTAATGAAGAAAAGGATAAATATACATTTATAGATGTTCGTCCAACTTACGAGTACGATCAGGAAAGAATCCCTGGATTTGATTCGATACCACTCGAAACACTGAGGGACAGGGTTGATGAAATACCGAGAAATAAACCGGTGATTGTAACATGTGAATCCGGGGCCAGAGCTTATCAGGCTTTATTAATACTTAAGGAGCATGGATTTGAAAATGTTAAAATACTTGAGGGTGGCCTTAGAATGTGGCCATACTTTATGATCAGAGAATAAAATACGGGGAGGTAAAGTACAGATAAATAATAGGTTGATGATAAATCATTTGGAAGCTTCAATAAATATAGGGACCTCAGGTTGGAATTACAAACATTGGTATGGTGTTTTTTATCCAGATAAGTTGAAACAAAGAGAGTTGCTTGAATTTTATACCAAATACTTCGATACCGTAGAAATAAATAGCTCGTTCTACAGGCTTCCACCACCTGAGACCTTCGGAAACTGGGCCGATAAAGTTCCCGAGAATTTTTTATTTTCTGTAAAAGCAAATAGATATATAACCCATCTGAAAAGGCTGATAAATGTAAAAGAAGCTTTGACCAATTTTTTAAAAAGTGTGGAAAAACTCGGTAAAAAACTGGGCGTGATCCTTTTTCAGCTTCCACCATCTTTTAAGTATGATCTCGAAAGATTGGAGGCTTTTTTTAAATTACTTCCGGTGAATTTCAGATATGCTGTTGAATTCAGAAATAAAAAATGGTTTAATGAAGAGGTTTATGATTTGCTTGTTAAACATGGGATAATTTTTTGCATATTTCATTTTTATCCAATTCTTGCCCCGGATGTTATAACTGCCAATACAGTTTATCTAAGGTTTCACGGTTCAACAGGGCCTTACAGAGGGAAATATGATAGTGGTTTTTTGCGAATTATAGCAGGTAAAATAGTTGAATGGAATTCACAGGGCAAAGAGGTTTTTTGTTACTTTGACAATGATGAAAAGGGCTATGCTGTAATTAACGCCATGGAATTAAAAAAGATTGTTAGTGAGATGCTGAAAAATTAATAGAGTTTGTTTTTTAGGGTTTGTTTTTCCTTTCTCTAGATTTTTTTCGCTCACAGAGGTTTGCGGGAATATCATCGGGCGATGAGCATATCATCTCAACAATAAGATTTTCGATCTCGAGGTATTTCTTTTCGTCCATTTCTCTGATCTTTTTATCGAATTTGATAAAACAGTCGAATAGCTCTTCGAATGTGGAGTATGAAGGAATTTTACCACTCTTCCACATAGAATAGAGAGTAATTAAATCCTGAAGCTTTGCCTCTTCCCAAGCGTTTTCAATTGCTTCTTCAAAGATCCTCTCAATTCTGTTATCCATTATTTCTTTCCATAATTTAATTTTGTTATCTAAATCTGAGCATTTATATATTCTAACTACATAGGATTTGAGATTTTCTATTCCTAAGGTATCTCTTTCATTTCTACTTTACTTTTTTTAACTCCTCTTCGATCCGAAGAATTTCTTCTTCAAGTTCTTCTATCCGAGTTTCCCTGGATACGTCTTCAGCAGTTGAATGTACGGATGAACAGTATGCTTTGGATCTGGCTTTGATAAGTTCATCTAGTTTTTGAACTTTATCTCGAAGTTTTTCCTCCAGATCTTTTTTTTTCATTGGGGGACTCCTTTAATAAAAAATCCTTTTACAAATTAGAACTAAGCTTAATCTCCCACTGGATCTTAAATATTGAAGGATCTTTACTTTAATAACTTTATTTAGTATATATTAATATGGGTTATAATGAAGGTTCTGAAAAGGTAATTTTTAAAATTTATTTTGCCGACTAATGTGATTATTTGGATTAACTTAACTGGATCAGATTAATTAAGTCAGATTAAATTAAGAAGGGAAATAAGATGAAAGAAACGTTTTCAAAGCTCAGGGCACTCCAGGAAGTACTTTTAAAGGAGTTCCAAATAGAAGAAGAATTGAATGAGATTCCCAGAGAACTTAATTCATTAAAAGAAAAGTATTTAAGGATCGATAGAAGCTTGAAAGAGAATGAAAGCTCAAAAGTTAGGTTGGAAGGAAAACTACAGGAACTCAGAAAAGAAAAGGAAGATTTATTCAGAGATAAACAAAAGTATGAAAACCAGATCTCCTTAATTAAAACACAAAAGGAGTATGAGGCAATTACAAGCGAGATTGCTCAAATAAATGAAAAACTTGAAACTATTGAACAGGAAGAAAAGGACTCTTCAGCTGAAATTGAAAAACTCGAAAGAACTATAGAGGAGCAAAAGGAGATATGTAAGGAGCTGGAAGCTGAGATAAAGGATAAGGAGAAGGAGGTTACGAAAGATCTCCAAGAAAAGAAAAAAGAACTTGAAAAATGTTTGAAAGAGAAAGACAAGATTGCATCCGGAATTGATGAAGAAATTATCTACAAGTTTGAAAAGATAGTAAGAAAAAAGGATGGAGTGGGGATAGTTCCAATACGTAAAAATGTTTGTATGGGATGTAATATGATTTTGCCTCCACAATTTGTAAATGATGTGAGGAGTGAAAGAGAAATAATTTTCTGTCCTAATTGCTCCAGAATACTTTTCTATTATAAAGAAGAGGAAGAAGAAGTAGAGAGAGAAGAATCGGTGGTTGAATAAAGATCTTCCTGAAGATTAACACCTGTAAATTGGCAGTACAACAATTATATAAGATACAGACTAACCAGAGTTATACCTTTTAATGAAAGGCTGTATGAATGTCGAAGAAAATTACTGTTTATATAGATGGAGCCTCCAGAGGAAATCCAGGTGAAGGTGCCGTTGCATTTGTAGTGTATAACGGCAATTCGAGGGAACTGTACAGAGGTGGCAAGAAAATAGGGCGATGTACCAATAATATGGCAGAGTATATAGCTCTGATAGAGGCTTTAAAGTACCTGAACGGGTTAAATGGTAGGGGTAAGAAAAGTGTGAGTATATATTCGGATAGCGAACTGGTTGTAAATCAGATAAATGGAAATTATCGGGTCAGAAATCAGAGGCTTAAAAAATTGTATGATGAAGTTATGAAACTCATTGATCAATCGGAACATAATATTAATCTAAAAATTATTCCACGGGAATACAATCGAGAGGCCGATCGTCTTGTTAACTTGATTCTTGATAACAAATTATAGAAATTGTTTTTATATGCAATTTTTATCCATTCAGGCCTGCGGAGCGGTCGCGGAACTCATTTGGGTTCCGAGGAAAGTCCGGGCTCCTGAAGGGCATGGTGCTGGGTAATACCCAGGGGGCTTAAGCCCACGGAAAGTGCCACAGAAACCAGACCGCCCTGGAAATAATTTCCAGGGTAAGGGTGAAAGGGTGAGGTAAGAGCTCACCGCCTGAAATGGTGACATTTCAGGGGCTGGTAAACCCCACCAGGAGCAAGGCCGAATAGACGGGCATGAAGTGGCCCGCTTCTGCCTCATGGGTAGGCCGCTTGAGGTGCATTGACGCACCCCAGATAGATGACCGCTTAAAACAGAACCCGGCTTACTGCAGGCCTGAATGGATATAATTATTTATTAATAAAAAATGTATACAATCATAAATAATCCTCCCATTGATTCCGTAACAGAAGATAGTTTTTTTAATTTTGAATACTCTCCTGAAATACAGGGACATTCAGAAGAATTTTTTAGAAAGATCATATTAAGTGAGAATGGATTTTTGCTCATTCCTCCCATAGTTATTGAGAATAATGGAAAGTATGAGGTGGTGGTTGGGAAAGAACCATTGAAGTTTGTTTATGAGAGGTATGGTTCTGTTCCCCAATTGTTATTGATTGCCGGTATTTCCGATAGGAAGAAACTCTTCAGGATTGTTTTAAGACTTAAAACATTTTTGTATGGGCTTAATCCAGTAGAGAAAGCATTGGTGCTCAAGAAAGCAATTGACCTTGAGGAAGAGCCACCGAGAGATATTTTGAACATCCTTGAGATCCCAGAAAAGCCAAAAATCATAGAACTATATCTGAAGATAAACGAAACATCTGAAAGGTTTAAAAGAGCAATAGCTTCCGGTGTGATTGATCCCCAAACAGCTTTCAGAATTTTTTTGTTTCCAGTGGCCATGTGGGATTATATCTCCGAGTTTGTTAAAGGGCTGAAAATAGGAACCAAACATAAAAACAGGTTGCTCGAAATGATTTATGATATTTCAAGACGGGATGGAACTAGTCCGGTTTCGTTAATAAATAGTAAAGAAGTAAAAATGATTCTTGATTCTGAGATTGATCCGCCACAGAAAGCCCAGAAAATATTCATGCTATTCGAAAAATTGAGATACCCCACAATATACAGGTATAGAGAATCTTTTGGTAAAGAGATAAAGAAAATAGGTCTGAAGGATGGGGTTGATTTTAGTTATGATCCCACCTTTGAAAAGAGGGATTTTAAAATTACATTCTCTTTTTCCTCTATTGAAGATTTCAGAAACAAAATTGAAAGGCTGAGTAAAATATTAAACAATGAGCGATTGAAAATTATGTTGGAAGATATGCCGGATATACATTCAAATAAGGATTCTGGCAAAAAATAATTAATCAAAAACTCTAAAACCTTAAAATAATAGAATCCAGATTCAGCATTTAATCAACTTTTTTATGAATTTTTTATGAAAGAGGGTTTTTGATAAGTAATTAATAGCAAGTTTATTGAGAATTGGAATGTGAGAGTTCTTATACTTTTTTCTCGAGGCTTTTATTAATTATATCGAGAACCTCCCTCAAGTCTCTTTTGATTTCTTCCAACATGCTGGTCCGAATGTTTGCCCGAGAAGAGTCGTCTGTATTCTTTAAAAGTAGCTTCCACATCGCCTTTTTTGCACCTGCTATGCTGTAACCTTTCTGATATATTAGAGTCTTTAACTTTTTTATTATATAGATATCTTTCGGTGTATACAGTCTGTGGCCTACTTTGTTTTTTATTGGTTGAAGAAATGGAAACTCTTTTTCCCAATATCTAAGGATATATGGTTTTATTCCTGTTTGCTGTGCAACCTCCCCAATTGTAAAGAACGTATCATTTAGATTTTTTGATGGCAATTTTAATTTCCTTACCTTTAATAAGTCGTTTTATATTGGAGGTATGTCTTAGTATAACAATTATAAATAGAATAATTGAGAATATCAGAGGATAAATATCTCTTTTTAGGTTATTTATTATACCGGTTAGGTAGAAAATCACCGAAGCAACCATATATGTACCAACGGCAGACATGGATGAAAGTGAGACGTATCTTGATGTAAAAATAACAAGGATGAATACTGAAAGGGCGAAGCTCAGTGCCACAGGATTTATTGCCAGAGTTACACCTAAAGCAGTTCCAACGCCCTTTCCTCCTTTAAATTTAAGAAATGGATTAAATACATTCCCAAGTATTGTACATAATCCAAATATCAGTCTATACAGGGACTCATTAGGAAAAATACCAGAAAAAAGGTATGTAGCTAGGAATGCTTTTCCTGCATCCGTTATTAAAACGGAAAATCCAATCAATGGTCCTGCAGTTCGAAGAACGTTTGCAAATCCAATGTTTCCGCTTCCGTATTTTCTAATATCATCTTTTTTTACTGCCCTGAAAATAAGATAGCCTGATGGTATGGCTCCAATTAAATAACTCAAAACTGCATAAATTATGGTTTTCATTTTTTAATCCGTCCTTAAATCCACTTCTATAGGGACACCTGAAAAATCTTCAAGGCGCCTCATTGAGTTGATAACAAATCTTTCAAAAGTTCTATCTAAACTCGATGGCTTGCTTACAAAAAACTCAAAAACAGGTGGAGCTGTTTTTTTCTGGTACCCGTACTTAATCCCGACACCTCTAAGTTCTATCTCTCTAATAAGCCTGTTTAATTTTCCAGTTTTTATTCTCTTTGTGTAATTATTATATACCTTTATTATACTTTTTAAAAGTTCTAGTTTATTATAACCTCCTTTGGCAGACACGGGGAGTATCACTGCATAGGAAAGATGAGGAAAAGTTGTTTTAATTTCATCAATGAAGCCCCTTACCGTCCATCCCTGTTTTTGAGCAAGATCCCATTTATTTCCTGCAATGATAATTCCCTTTTTCTCGGATGTAATAATAGAAGCAATTTTTTTATCCTGACGTGTTATCCCTGAAGTAGAGTCAATAAGCAGAACACATATATCAGAGCGCCTTATTGCTTCCTGGGCTCTAACAAGACTATAGAACTCTATACTGTTCTTTATTTTTCCCTTCCTTCTGATACCGGCCGTATCGATCAGGGTAATTTTATGTCCCTGAAACTCTATGGTTTCATCTATGGCATCCCTAGTCGTACCTGGGATATCGGTAACGATTGCTCTTTCGGTACCAATGAGTAGGTTTACCAGCGAAGATTTGCCGACATTTGGTTTCCCAACTATTGAAACCATAATTGTCTTTTCTTCGGTTTCAGGAGAGGTTGGCTCTATTTCTTTCCTAATTATCTGTAATTTTTGGTAAATCTTATCTTCAAGTACATTGATGTTCTTTCCATGAATGGCTGAAAGAGGAATCGGTTCTTCATTAATTCCCAGTTCATATATAATGTGAAGATTCTCCTCCAGTTTTAGGTTATCTACCTTATTTACAACTGTGACATATGGTTTACCAGACTTTCTTATGTATTCCATTATATTAAAATCATTTTCAGAAAGGCCATTTATCTCTGTCACAAAAATTATGAGATCAGCCTCATTGATTCTTTTAATATTATGCTCGAGGGAAATTTTTCCAATTTCGTCAGTTTTTTTTCCCAACCCGGCAGTATCGAGGAGTCTGTACGTAATGTTATCTTTTTTAATAATTTCCTGCTGGATATCTATCGTTACACCAGGTTCATCCGAAACTATGGATTTTCTTCTCTTTATAAGTCTATTAAATAGAGTTGATTTCCCAACGTTTGGTTTGCCCACTATGGCAACTTTCGGAATCTCATTTTGTATATAGACTTTCATGTTACTCTATCTTGTAGAGGTACTCTTCAAGGAAGTCAAACCTCGACAGCATTTCCTCTTTGATATAGTTATTGATCTCTTTTTTTGTATTCATCATTAATACCGTAGAGGCTATTTTGTTTGCATCCTGTAGCGATGAATTCACTATAATACTCTTTATTATTGGAATATTCATAAGGCTCATACTAAATTTTCTGAATCCCAGGCCTATTAGCAGGAGTATAAAAAGAGGATCACCTGCCATTTCTCCACATATACTTACGTCTACATCCTCTTCTGCACATATCATACTTATCTTGTTTAGCGATCTGATAATTGCCGGATGGGTTGGATCGTACTCACTTGCTACAAGACCATTTCCTCTGTCGATTGCAAGAGTGTACTGTATTAGATCATTTGTGCCAACGCTGATAAAATCCACATCTTCTATTATTTTATCCAGCATCAGAACGCTTGCCGGTGTTTCTATCATTACACCTACAGGGATATCCACATATTTTTCTCTTTTTTCTCTGAGTTCAATTTTACATTCATCTATAACTTTCATTATGCTCGATACATCGTCCATGTCGTTAACCATTGGAAACATAATCTTTATGTTTCCATAGAAAGAGGCCCTTAGAATTGCTCTTATCTGAGTTTTGAGCATGTCAATATGATGCAAGGCATACCTCAAACCCCGCCAGCCCAGAAATGGGTTTTTTTCTTCGTATTTTTCCATATATGGGGGGATTTTATCTCCACCAAAGTCGAAACATCGAATATTGATCTCTAGAGGAGATATTTTTTTTGCAATTCTACTGTAGATTTCAAATTGCTCATCTTCATCCGGATAGTAATCTTTGTGCATGAGTATGTATTCAGTTCTAAACAATCCAATTCCTGCACAGCTATCGGTATCAATTATATTAACTTCTTCCTCCACGTCTATATTTGCCAGCAGTTTAATTTCTTCACCTTCTTTTAATCTGCATGGTTTCTTCTGAAACTTGCTAAAATATTTATCGTATTTCTCGTATTCCTTTTCCTTGTACTTGTAAAGTTTCAGGGTATCTTCATTAGGATTTACAACAACTGTACCAACAGTTCCATCAACAATAATTCTATCTCCAGTTTTAACGTGTTTTGTTATATGATTTATTCCAAGGATTGCAGGAATTTTAAGATCCCTTGCCATTATTGCGACATGCGAAGTTTTTCCACCTATTTCTGTTACAATTCCCTTTATACCTTTTTTGTAAAAGCTAACTATTTCAGGTGGCGAGAGTGTATGTGCAACAACTATCGGGTCTTTGATGTACCTTGGTAGTTCAAACTCTTTTTCTCCAAGTAGGTTTTTGATAACCCTTATGCCTATGGATTTTACATCCGGAGCCCTTTCCTTAAAATAAGAGTCCTCTGAGGTTTCAAGTTTTTCAGCGATTTCTTCTATTACTTCATTAAAAATCCATTCTATATTGAAGTAACTTTCTCTGAGTTTTTCGGTTACTCTTTTCTTCAAATAGGGGTCCTCAAGCATTAAAATAGAGGAATCTATGTAACCTGTTTCTATTGCTGATTGGGTTTTCTCGATTTCTTTTTTTAATTCTTCAAGCTGAATTTTTGTCCTTTCGAGTGCTTTTTCAAGCTTATCAAGTTCATTTTCAATTGATTCGGCACTCTGTTCTATTGTGTACTTCGGGATGTAGAGGCTTGGTTTGATAAAAACTACGGCCTTTCCAATAGCTATTCTACTTGAGCCAGGAATACCTCGAAAAAATTTCTCCATATCTTTTCCCGCCTGATTCTAATTTGAAGTAAAAAGTTATGCAAAAATTGATTCCTATATATTAGAATGAATGTCAAGTTTTGTGAAAAATAAATATCCTTTATTAATTATAAAAAATTATACTATCTAATAATATATATGAAATATGTAATTTTTACAATTCTCTTTTTATTCCTTCTGGCTTTTCTGTTTTCAATCACGATCGTTTACAGGGGTTACAATCACTGGGTTTCAATAAGGGAAGATGTAATAGGTCGATTGAGGATTTTCAGAAAAGAAATCTCAAACAACGGGAATAGTCCCGTTTATTACAGTTCTGATCTTCAGAAACAGGGTGTAACCAGGATACTTGACAGGAATGGGGTTTTACTTGGTCAGATAACTCCAGTAAAAAGATACCTCATTCCCCTTGATAATATTCCACATGACTATATAGAATGCATACTTGCAGTCAAAGATCCGCATTTTTATTCAGAAAGAGAATCCAGTTTTCCAAATATTTTTATCCTATTTCTAAGGAATATTAGATATTTTTTTGACAAAGGGCCTGCAAATGATATTTTATTGCGTTTATCAGAGCTGCTCATTGTAGAAGATGTTTCGGGTTTATCAGGTAAAGTGGTTGGAATCTACTGTAGCCTGGAGATCCAAAGGATTTTCGACAGGGATAGTATTCTTGAGATTTTTCTTAATGCAGAAAGTTTTGGTGTAAATCTTTATGGAATAAGAACCGCTTCACTGTACTATTTTAAGAGCGAAGTGAGTAACCTGGAAATATTTGAGGCGGCTTACATAATCTCTTTGATGGGAAATGATTCCCGTTTGATATATTCAAACAAGGTTAAAAGATCTCATGCATCAATTGTAAATCTTTTGGTAAAAAAAGGAATGGTTAAAAGAGACTATGCATTAAAGAACTTTGATATATTCTGGGAAAATATTACCATTCGCACCAATCCACCACCTCATTTCAATCTTTATATTGAAAAAAATCTCGCGCCATATTTCAACAGCTACATTATTGAGTTGCTGTCACGTCATGGTGAGATAAATCTGGAGAGAAAAGGATTTACCATATATACAACCCTTGATGCAAGGATGCAATTAATTGCCAGAAGTGTGATTAATATGAGCATCAGGGAACAGGAAAAAGGAACATCCAGTTTTGTTGAAAATAATCACGTAAAACCAGAGGGAATTATCCTAACAATTGATCCACTCAGTGGTTGGGTGCTTTCAATGGTGGGAGGGATAGAAGAAGAAAGCTGGCTTGAAAGGAGTAAAAAGAACTGGCCAATAAAAAAGAAATCTCTTTCAGAAAATAGTAAGATGAATTATACGACTTTTATTCAACCCATCTTTAATAGAGTTATACATTCAAAGAGACAGGTGGGTTCTGCATTCAAACCATTCATTTTTGCAGCAGCTATTGAAACTCTTGGATATGATAGGAAAACAGTAATACTTGATGCTCCTATCAGGGTATCAATGGGTGGAAAAATGTGGACCCCATCAAATTACGGAAATTTATACTTTGGACCTGTTAGTCTAGAAGATGCTCTTAAATACAGTTTAAACTCTGTAGCTGTAAGGCTTTATATGTTAACGGGGTCTGAGAGGATTCTGGCAATTATTGGAAAGGCACTCGATCTCTCTGAAGACAAAATAAGAAAAAGATTCAAACCGTATCCGTCAATGGCACTTGGGGTTTATAGTTTCTCACCTATGGAGATAGCCAGGTGCTATGCAATTTTCCCCAGAATGGGAACAAAATTAGAATCGATTGCACTATTGAGAATAATTGATGATGATGGTAATGTTATTGTAGATAATTTGAAGCATGCGTTGAAAAGGGCTATTATCGGCGACTTTAACGATAAGTCAAATGTTATCAAGCCTGAAACAGCTGAAGAAATTAATGAGATGTTGAAAGGTGTACTGAAAGATGGAGGTACCGCTTATAGAGCAATCCATAATGAAATGCTGGAGATAGAAGCTGCGGGTAAAACAGGAACAACCTCTAACTTTTCAGATGCGTGGTTTATTGGATATACCGATAAATTGCTAACAGTTGTATGGGTGGGGTACGATAATCCCTCATATTCACTTGGTGAAGGACAGACAGGAGGTGTGGTTGCTGCTCCCATATGGGCAGAATATATGAAGCTTATAATGGATTTATAAGATGAAAAGAGTAATTTTAACATTTCTGGTAATACTGGCGGGATTCCTTTATTTCTCTTTTTTTATAAATGAAAATGAGGTTAAAAAGGCAGATTATACCAACCTGTATATTGACAGGGAATTGCAAAATCCTGACGCTTTCAGGTTTTATTTAAAATTCAGATCCAGGGAGAAGGGAGTAAAAATAAGAATACTTGAGTTTGAAAAGAGAGATGTAGATTCAATATTAATCATAGATAGGGATGCTGTATTTATTTCTGATCAAAAACTAAAAAGCGATCTTTACGATATGGAATCTTTAAACCTTAGTTTTGTATGTATTGCTACAGTTTCTCCTTATTCTTCAGAAATTGAATTGAATGCAGATGAGTTTAACGAATATCTCGGGTATGGTCAGGAGGTTAAGATACGGAATCATGATGTTCAGATCGGATTTATCGAATCACTATCCCTTAACAAAAGGTTTCTAAAAGTTGAGGGTTATTATCCTACAATAAAAAATATCCTTGATGGTAGATATAATGGAGTTTTTAAGGCTAAAGTGAACTTTGTCAGTTCCAGAAAAAAAACTTTAAAGTCTTTAATCGCTGATGAATTAAAATATCTCGAAGAAAGAAGTTTCACCATAATTGCCGGTGGGGATATAATGCTTTCAAGGGGTGTTGAAGTATATATCCGGAAGTATGGTAAAGATTATCCATTCAGAAAGCTTGGAGACTATCTTGCAAACAGTGACATAGCTTTTGCCAATCTGGAATGCCCTATTACAAGAAGTAAAGATAGATTTTCTCCATTTAAGGGGATTTATTTTAAAGCAGATCCAGAAAATGCATATTCGCTTGTCGACGTTGGAATCGACGTTTTATCCCTTGCAAATAATCATATTCTTGATTGGGGTATTACAGGAGTTTTTGATACCATTAAATATCTGGATAAAGTTGGCATAAAGTGGACAGGAGTAGGAAGGAGTTTAAAGGAAGCGTTAAAACCGGCTGATTTCACGATAAGAGGCACAAGAGTTGGATTTGTTGCCTGCAATAATATCTATCCTACCCATATAAGGGATGAAGATGAAACAGTGGTGATCCCAACTTTGGATGATCTCCTTGAATCAGGGGTTCCAAGAAAACTGGCACCTGATTATAATCTACTTGTGGTTTCGGTTCATGGTGGTGTAGAATATGTAAATAAGCCCGATATATTATTCATGGGAAAACTCCGAAGGTTGATAGATGAAGGGGTGGACATAGTTTTTGGCTCCCATCCCCATGTTATTCAGGGAATAGAGATATATAAAGAAAGAATTATTGCGTACAGTCTGGGAAATCTTGTGTTTGACCAGAACTGGTCAGAGGATACATCTACCGGGCTTCTGATTGAGATAGGTGTAATAAATAACAGACCGGTATATTTTTATCCTCTTATTGTTTATATCGATAAAGCTCAACCCAGGATAGTTCGATCGGGGGCTTATGATATTTTGATTCCTCAAAAATCAAGAGGGGGAATTTACTATGCGAAAAAATAATTTAATAATTAGAATTATTTTTTATATAATTCTTGGCCTTGTTATTTACAGGGTTCTTTTATCGGCAGGTGTCGCTCCCTATGTTTTGGGTGTTCAGGAGATAATTGTATATATCCTCCTGCTTATTGCACTCTCAATAGTGCTTTTGTCTCATAATCTTACCGAAGTTTCTCTTTCCGTGGAACTGGAGAAGGAGCAAATTGAAGGCGACAGGAGTGAGGATTTCTCCGAGATATCCAGTGGAATCGAGCAGTTTTCGGGTAAACTTGAAGAATGTGAAACATTTTTAAGAATACAGAACTATTTTAAGGAAGGTTTTGATAGGAAGCAGATTATAAACAAATTACTCGTTGCTGCAGCGAGGTTGACACGCTCTGAAAGGGCCTCTATTATGCTTCTTGATGAAAGGAATGATAGTTTGTATATATACAAAACACTGGGCTGGAACAGGGAAGATCTTAGGTTTGCAAAAGGAATGAGGGTTAAACCTGGTGAGGGAATTGCGGGAAGAGTTTTCGTTGAGGAAAAACCACTTATTATGAATGAACCTGATGAAACGGAAGACCTGGAACTAAGGGACAAATATCGAACAAAATCATTTATGAGTCTTCCAATATATTCCGGAGATGATGTAATAGGGGTTTTAAATCTTACCGAAAAATCAGATGGCAACTATACAAACAAGGATGAAAAGATTGTAACTTTTATAATAAGAGAGGCAGCTCTTACATTGAAAATTATTGAACTGGAAAAAAAGTAAGAAAGGATTGATCTCCAACCTGTATTTTCTATATTGTTAAAATCGTATATTTTTATTAAATTAGTGAAGCATCATCAATAGTAGTCTTTTCTTTGGGAAAAACCTGTGTCTGGCAAAATCCAAAAATCTAAAAAGTTTTCCAGGATAATCAAGATACTGGTTATCCTTACAGGTTTTCTGGTTACTATTACGGCTGCATTTTTTTACCTTAATTCCCCCCCTCCAAAGGCAGGTAGTAACACTGTTTTTATAGTTGATCCTGGGGCTACTGTTCTGGATATTTCCAATCAATTAAAGGAAAACAATCTTATCAGATCCAAGATGTTCTTCTATTTACTGGTGAAACTGGCAGGAAAAGAAAGAGATATGAAAGCTGGAGAATACAGTTTTGAGAGGGGGATTAAGAATACAGATATACTCAGAACCATAGTAGAGGGAAGAGTTGTAACGGTTAAATTTACAGTACCTGAAGGATATAATTGCAGGGAAATTGCTGAAAAACTTTCAGCTTTAGGGATAGTCGATAGGGAGAGATTTATCCAGGCATGCAAAGATAAAGAAATACTGGATAAGTACAAAATTCCCTTTAATAGTGTAGAAGGATTTTTATTTCCTGATACATATATTGTAGCAAAAAATCTTAATGAGAAACAGATAGTTGAGGTAATGGTTAAAAATTTCTTCAGAAATGTTAAAAAAATTGACCTTGATATGAGTGATCCTGAAAAGTTTAAGAAAGTGATTATAATAGCCTCTCTGGTTGAGAAAGAAGCCAAACTTGATGAGGAGAGAGCCCTTATTGCTGCTGTTTTTTATAACAGGTTGGAAAAAGGGAAACGGCTTGAATCGTGCGCTACTATCCAGTATATCCTTGGCATACCGAAAGAAAGACTTTTAATAAGTGACCTGAGGGTCAAATCTCCTTATAATACTTATTTGAATAATGGATTACCACCAGGTCCAATCTCCAATCCCGGTTTAAAGTCACTGATGGCAGCGGCTAATCCGGCCAATGTTGATTATCTTTTTTTTGTTTCCAAAAGGGATGGTAGCCATTATTTTTCTAAAACGTATAGTGAGCATCTAAAAGCAATAAAGAAATACGGTTCTGGCAAATTAACCCATCATTTGAGCTGAGTATTTTGTTTTAAAATCTCGTTGATATATTAAAAAGTAAGGAATAAATTGTACATACCTGAGGATTTAATCGAGAGAATTAAGAAAAAAATAGATATAGTGGATGTAATTTCAGAATACGTAGCCCTGAAACCATCAGGTGAAAACTATAAAGGCCTGTGTCCGTTTCACACCGAAAAAACACCGTCCTTTATTGTAAGTCCCAAAAAAGAGATATTTCACTGTTTTGGATGTGGTGCTGGTGGAAATGTTTTTTCTTTTATAATGAAAATAAGGGGACTTACTTTCCCCGAAGCTGTTGAATACCTCGCTGAAAAGGTTGGAATAAGCATAAAAAGTTATGCAGAAAAATCTGGAGCTCAGGCTTCTTCAAAAGTTATTTACAGGATAAATGAAATAGCTATGGAGGTTTTTAGAGGTAAATTATTCAATCCTGAGGGCAGGAAAGCGCTGGATTACCTCATTAAACGGAAAATTGACCTTGAAAGTGTAAAAACATTTAAGCTGGGATATGCGGTTAAAAGCTGGGATTTCATGCTCAATTACCTTACGTCCCGTGGTTTTAAACCTGAATTAGTCGAAAAAGCGGGTTTAGTAATAAAGAGAAAGACTTCAACGGGATATTATGATAGATTCAGAAACAGGATTATTTTCCCCATACTGGATTCTATTGGAAGATGCATAGGATTTGGCGGAAGGATTTTTGAGGAAGAGGAGGATCAGCCTAAGTATATAAATACAAGCGAGAGCGAGGTATTTAGAAAAGGCAGAAACCTCTATGGATTCAGTGTTGCTGAAAAAGAAATAAGGAAAAAAAGAGCGGCAATAATAGTGGAGGGATACCTCGATGTAATACGGCTATATAAGGAAGGAGTAAGAAATGCTGTAGCCCCACTTGGAACAGCTTTAACGGAGGAACAATTATCCTTTTTGCTAAAATTTACAGAGAAAATCTACCTGTGTTTTGACCCAGACGAAGCGGGCAAAAAGGCTGCTCTCAGGAGTATTTCAATGGCACATAGATTGGGAATAGATCCTTACATCGTTGAATTACCATCAGGTGTTGATCCAGCTGATTTTTTTGATAGATATGGGTTACCAGAGTTTGAATATCTGGTAGAAAATTCCATTGAAGGTCTAGAATTTATAAAAAAATTCTATGTAAATGAAAAAAAAATCTACACAGCCAATGAAAAAATTGTTATATTACACTCGCTTTCCGACCATGTCATGAATATGAAAAATGATATCCTCATAAATGATTTTATTAAAAAAGTTTCAGAGGCTCTTGATTTAAAAGAATATATTACAAGAAGAGAGCTCCTGGGTAAGATAGGCAAATCCAGACGCTTTGAAGCTGCAGCATACAAGCTCAAACCGAATGAGAAAGAAATTACCGAAGATTATGGTGAAACTTCAATCAGCAGTGAACTTCAGGAGAGAGGAATCCTGAATAGAGAAATTTTGAATAGAGAAATTCTAAGAGAAATCTCTAATGAAATAAAATTCCTTGTGCTTATAATGGCACACCCGGAATTAATTGAGCTCGTCCTGCCAAGGATACATGAAGGTTTTTTCGTGGGGAGATACACAAAAGTTCTCTGGAAAGAGATCCTTAGGACTGCTAAAAATAAAGATTGGAATGCCGGAGAGGTATTGAGTCGTCTGGAAAATCAAAAATTCGTAGAGTATCTCACCAAAATGCTGATATCCGAACCAACCAATATTAATCCGAAAGAGCAAATAATGGATATGTTTGCTTCATTAAAAGAACTGAAAATAAAGAGAGAATTAAAGAATCTTAATGCAAAGATTGAGAAAGCAGAAATAGAAAATGACGAGGCATCTCTAACCCAGCTTATAATTGAAAAACAGTCATTACGGAACGAACTTGAAAAGGCCAGAGCATTGAGGGAAAGCAAAAGAAAAATTTAAAAGATTTTTAATCTGGGAAAATTTTATTGTTTTAATCCTTTATTAGGAGGTGAACAATGTAGGAAAAAATGAGTTAGATTCCCCAAAGTGTATTTTTTATCAATAGTAAAATTCAATTAAGGGGAGCGAAAAGTGTCAGATTTAAGAAACCTGCCCGAAATATCATATCTTCTTAAACTTGCCGAGGAACAAAACAAAACCATCACCTACGACCAGATAAATGACATAATACCAGAACACATTGTAAGTTCAGAAAAGATCGATGAATTATTTGTTCTCCTTTCAAAGGAGAACATAACGATAGTGGATTCTATTGAGGAAGAGCTGGGTGAAGAAGTAGAAAAAGTAGGTTTAGAAGATGAAAAAGAATTAGAAGGCGAGTTTGAGGATGCGACAAAGTCTACAGATGATAGCAAAAAAGTAATAAGTTATACTGTAACCCAGCATGTAGATGATCCTATAAGATTGTATCTTAAAGAAATAGGTAAGGTTGATCTTCTCAGTGCAGAGGAAGAGATAGAACTTGCAAAAGAGATAGAAAATGGTGAAGAAATCATAGGAAATGTATTATTCCAGACCAACTTTTTCATATCAGAGATCTGCAATTCGGTTCAGAAGATTAAAAATAAACAACTCGATATTCCCTCACTGCTTGATTTTGAAAAAGGTTACAATGCGTCCCTTGAGGAAAGAAGGAAATTAAAGAGAAGGTTTAATGAACTTGTCAAGTATATTGAAGAGCACAAACCGGTACTTGAGAAATTAAACAAATCCGAGGAAGAAAAAGCAGAAATTTTTAAGATATTTAAAAGGATTAATTTTAATAGAGAGGAAATAAATAGAATAACGAAGAAACTCGAAGGGTACTACAGGGATATTCTGAAACTCGAAAAGGAGCTGGATGATATAGAACGTGAAATGGGACTCACAATCTCGGAGATCAAAAACTTAAATACAAAGTTAGATGGAAGAAATGATATAGCATCAATTAAGGAAACCTACTATCCGTATGCGGATGAAATAAAGAAAGCAGGTGAGAATATTGCTATAATTGAAAAGAAATTGAGGGGGATAGAAAACCTCTGTGGTGATGATTTGGAAACCATAAAAAGAACCTGTCAATGCATTGACTTTGGAAAGAATAAAATTCTGAGGGCCAAAAACCGACTTATCCAATCTAACTTGAGGTTAGTGGTAAGTATAGCGAAAAAATATACAAATAGGGGTTTACATTTCTTCGATCTTGTTCAGGAAGGAAACATAGGTCTCATAAAAGCCGTTGAGAAGTTTAAGTATAAAAAGGGCTATAAGTTCAGTACCTACGCAACCTGGTGGATAAGACAGGCAATAACCAGATCAATCTCAGATCAGGCACGAACAATTAGAATCCCCGTACATATGATTGAACAGATTAATAAAGTTATCAAGGAATCAAGGCAGTTAATGCAGAAACTTGGCAGAGAACCCACTTCGGAAGAGATAGCAAAAAGGCTTGGATGGAGTGTTTCAAGGGTAGAGTGTATAAGAAGTGTTGCAAGGGATCCAATTTCTCTTGAAACACCTATAGGAGATGATGACGAGACACTGTTATGCGATTTTATCGAGGACAGAGATGCAGACAATCCTGCCAATAAAACATCCTATACTCTTCTTCAGGAATTGATAAACGAGGTTCTGGGAACGCTTCCAGAAAAAGAACAGAAAGTGTTGAGAATGAGGTTTGGTCTGGATGATGGTTATACCCATACGCTCGAAGAGGTTGGTTATGTTTTTAATGTTACACGGGAGAGGATACGACAAATAGAAGCCAAGGCGTTAAAAAGGTTAAAACATCCCACAAGAAGTAAAAAACTTAAAGACTATCTTGAAAGCTAGCTGGGGCTAGTTAGCATTGGTTAAGCCATCCACCTGCACAAAAGGATTTTTTATTAGAGGATGGGTAATTCTCTATATAAAATTGTTTGGTTTCATACGAAGTTGAAGAGAGAATAAATAAAGAGAATAAATAAAAAGGAGAAAAATGATGTATCTGATCTTCATAAAGGAAGATGGAAAACATGTGTTATATGATCTTGCAGAAAATCTGGATGAAGTCAGAAAACTGGTTAATAACGAAGATTTAAAAGAGAAGATTAAGAATGGGAAGGCGTACCTTATGGAGGGAAAGATTAACCTTATAAGGCCTGAAACGACCCCGGAACTCCTCGACATAAAAGAAATACAGAAAAAAGATATTTATTACTAAAATGATTATATTTGTTGAATTGAATTAATTTTAAATAGTAAAAAAATATAATATAGTTGTAGAAAAATATTTAAATCAGAGTGGTAATAATTAGAAATTTTATGTTGACGTGAGATACTTTATTAATATACTATTACATGATAGTATAATAACGTCATATCGTATTTGTCAAGAAAATAACATTTTTAAGCGTATTAATTTTCTTACAATAAATGGTCAACTTTTCAATGTTTGCTGGCTCTTTGCAATGAAAATCAAATCTTATCTGGTGCATTAAATGAAACTCGCTTTTACTGGCAAGGGTGGGGTTGGTAAAACCACAACAGTTGTACTTACTGCAGAGCTCCTCCGAAGGGGAAAAAAACCAGTTTTCATCGTTGATGCAGATCCTGACATGAATGTGGGTACACTCCTCGGTTTTTCTGGAGATTTACCTATAAGACCAATTTCGGAAATGAAAGAGTTAATTCACGAAAGAACAGGTGTTAAAGAAAACGAACCTGCTCCGTTTTTTAAGATGAATCCCCGGGTTGATGATATCCCTGAGAAATATTCACTGGATGTGAATGGCATAAAGCTTCTGATTATGGGTACCATCCAAAAAGGTGGTGGTGGTTGTGCCTGCCCTGAAAATGCATTTCTAAAAAGCCTGTTATCATACCTCATGATTGCAAGGGATGAGTGGGTTCTCCTTGACATGGAAGCGGGAATAGAACATCTGGGAAGGGGTACTGCAATAGGGGTTGACAGGATGGTTGTTGTTGTAGAACCCAATAAAACAAGCCTGGAAACTGCAATAAGAATCAAAAAGTTATCCCTGGATCTTGGAGTTAAGAACCTGGTAGCCATGGGAAATAAAATAACCTCAGATGATGAGAAGGAGTATATCATACAAAATTTAAAGGACATTGAGGTTACTGGTTATATTAAATATTCTGAGGAGATAAAGAATCTCAGTCTTGGAAAAATAAAACCGTGGGCTCTCTCAGATGAAATAATTGGTTCAATTGGCGGTCTAACAGAAAGTTTAACGGCGGTTTGAAGGCTGACAAGGTTTTAAACAGAATTGGCATCCATGCCAGTAGCAAAGCTGGTTAAAATAACATAATCTGGAGGAAGTAAAATGGATCTATCATATGCTGATAATGCGAGTCAAAAGTTGTTTGAGAAAGCAAAAAATGACTCTATTGAAACTGTATGGGACAGATACGAAAAAATGCAACCCCAGTGTGGATTTGGTAAATTAGGTCTTTGTTGTAGGAATTGCAGTATGGGTCCATGTCGTATAGATCCTTTCGGTGACGGACCTAAAGCGGGAGTATGTGGGGCAACCGCCGATACAATTGCCGCAAGGAACATTGCCAGGATGATAGCTGCTGGTGCTGCTGCACATTCAGACCATGGAAGGGATATAGCCCATACGCTTCTGATGGTGGCAAGAAACGAGACAGAGGATTATTCTATTAAAAATGAGGATAAACTGAAAAAAATAGCCAGGATTTATGGAATAGAAACGGAGAACAAGGACATTAAAAAAATAGCAGAGGAGGTGGCACTGGCTGTTTTAGAGGAGTTTGGAAAGCAGGAAGGCGAGCTAATAATGGCAGGTACTGCTCCAAAAAAGAGGGTGGAGTTGTGGAAAAGTCTGGGAATTATGCCACGTGCAGTAGATAGGGAAATTGTAGAAATAATGCACAGAACCCATATAGGAGTAGATGCAGATTACAAGAATATTATAAAAGCTGGATTGAGGGCAGCTATAGCAGACGGCTGGGGAGGTTCGATGATCGCTACGGAATTTTCTGATGTTCTTTTTGGACTCCCCAATCCACTAAAATCCACTGCAAACCTCGGAGTAATAGATCCAGATTGTGTAAATCTCATAGTGCACGGACATGAGCCCACACTTTCGGATATTATCGCCACACTTGCTTTGAGTCCCGAGATGAATGAAAAAGCAAAAAAAGTTGGGGCAAAGGGAATCAATATAGGTGGTATATGCTGCACTGCAACTGAGATTCTTATGCGACATGGTATTCCGGTGGCTGGTAATTTTCTACAGCAGGAGCTTGCAGTGATTACAGGTGCTGTTGAGCTCATGGTCGTTGATGTGCAGTGCCTCATGCCTGGTCTTGAAAGAGTTGCAAAGTGTTTCCACACGAAACTCGTAACCACTTCTCCAAAGGCAAAGATACCGGGCTTCGAACATATAGAGTTCGAAGAAGAAAGAGCTGTAGAAATAGCTAAGAAGATAATAGAGGAGGCAATTAACAACTTTAAGAACAGAAAATCTGAAAAGGTAATGGTACCGGATGATACAGAACGGCTAATAGCAGGTTTTAGTGCTGAGTCCGTATTTAACTTTCTCGGAGGAACCTACAGGGCAACATACAGACCTTTGAATGATGCCGTAATTGCTGGCCGAATCAGGGGGGCTGCTGGAGTAATTGGATGCTCTAATCCCAATGTTAACTATGATGAAGGACATATTAAAATGGTAAAAGAGCTCATAAAAAATGATGTCCTCGTAGTAACTACAGGCTGTGATGCCATTTCATGCGCGAAACATGGACTACTTCAGCCCGAGTCAGCCTTCAAGTATGCCGGAAAAGGGCTTCAGGAGGTATGTAGAGCCGTTGGTATTCCACCGGTTCTTCACGTTGGTTCCTGTGTGGATAATAGTAGAATTCTCAGGATCCTTACAAATGTAGTGGCAGAAGGTGGCCTGGGGGAAGATATATCTGATCTTCCAGTTGCAGGTGCTGCCCCTGAGTGGATGTCGGAGAAAGCCGTTTCAATTGGTTTTTACTTTGTTGCATCAGGAGTATATACAACGATAGGGCATCCCTTACCAATGATGGGTAGTGCCAATCTACATAAATATCTTACAGAAGAAATCGAAGAAGAGGTAGGTGGAAAGTGGGCGTTCGAGTTAGATCCGGTTAAAGCAGCCCATATGATGATAGATCACATAGATAAGAAGCGAGCGGCATTGAAGCTTAAACCGGTAATGTACGAACAGGCATATGCTCCAAAAATTGCGTAAGTGAATTATGTTAATCAATCTTTGATAGAAATAAGAAGTTTTAACAGAGATAGAAGAAATGTTACGGTTTTTTAGTAAAGTGAGTTATGAAAAAGATAGGTAGAGCTATATATAATTTCAATATTAAATCTTTTTCAAAATGGGAGATAAATTATGGATAAAATTATTGTTGTTGATATCGAAAAATGTATGTCATGTCATTCCTGTGAACTTGCATGTTCGGTAGCACATTCGAAGAGTAAAGATCTGCTCAGGGCAATTCAGGAAGGAGAGCAGGTAGAAGCAAAAATTATCCTTGAGCGTTTTGGAGATAGTACTCTTCCAATTCAATGTAAACACTGTGAAGATGCACCATGCATTACAGTTTGTCCTGCTGGCGCTATTTCAAGACCTTCTCCTAACAGTCCAGTTATATTGAATCATGAAAAATGTATAGGCTGCCATGCATGCGTTATAGTATGTCCATTTGGAGTAATAACATTTGGACCTGATGGAAAAAGCCTTACAAAATGTGATCTTTGCTATGATAGGCTTAAGGAAGGAAAGATACCTGCCTGTGCAGAAGCCTGTATCACAGGCGCAATAAGATATTTATCTATTAAAGAACTTAATGAAATGAAAAGAAGGGAATATTTTGAGAAACTAAAAACCGCAAAAGAACAAGCAGATGCTTCTTTAAAAAAGATATAAATCTAACCCGGAGCTACAAATGATCGATGTTAGAGAAAGTATCGAGCAAATAATAAGCAAGTATGAGAAAAACTCTGAATCTCTTATCCCGGTTTTGCAGGATATGCAGGAAATATTTCATTATCTCCCCGAAGAGGGTTTAAGAAAAGTTTCAAAGGAGCTTAAAGTTCCATTGCAACAGGTTTTTTCGGTAGCTACATTTTACAATGCTTTTTCCCTGACACCGAAGGGCAAATATATTATTCAGGTTTGTATGGGAACAGCCTGTCATCTTAAAGGGGCACAGGAAATTTTGAATGAACTGTGTATAAAGCTCAATGTGGAAGAAAAAGAGGTTACAAAAGATGGCCTTTTTTCAATTGAAACTGTCAGGTGCCTTGGCTGTTGTAGTCTGGCACCAGTGATAAATATAAATGGTAAAACTTTTGGTAATTTGAAGCCTGAAAAGGTAGGAGAAATAATAGATGAATACAGAAAAAAGTAGTGTATTAGAAAAAAAGGATTTCGAAAAAATACTGGAAGAACTAAAACTCGAAGGGAAGAAACATCTATTTCCAGATAAGCTTAAAATTTCAGTGCAAAGTGCGACCTGTGGAAAAGCTTCAGGAGCAGATGAAATCTACAGTACGCTTGAAAATACATTAAAAGATGAGGATGTAATTCTTGAAAGGGTTGGATGCATAGGTCTGTGTCAACAGGAGCCAATGGTAAATGTATATGTACCTGGCTGGAAACCAGTAGTCTATGCAAACCTCACACCCAAAATAATTGAGGAACTAGCACCGCAATGGCTTGAAGGTAAATTTCCAGAAAAAAACGCTCTTGGCCAACTGGGGCCTTCATATCTCGATGATATGGAAGGAATACTAAAACCAGTTTCGGGGATAAAGAGAATTGAGGATTTGGGATTCTTTAAAAAACAGTTAAAGATAGTTTTGAGGAACAGTGGATTTATCAACCCATTAGATATATACGAATATGTGGCAAGGGGTGGTTTTTATTCATTGTACAGAGTATTGCATGAATATGAACCCGATCAAGTAATAGATGATATTATAAAATCTGGCTTGAGAGGAAGGGGAGGGGGTGGATTTCCTACAGGTGTGAAATGGCAATCATGTCGTAAAGCACCTGGATTCCCAAAATATGTGATATGCAATGCAGATGAGGGAGACCCGGGTGCATATATGGATAGAGCTACACTTGAGGGTGATCCGTTCGGTATACTAGAGGGTATGGTTATAGGTGCTTATGCAATAGGCAGCAATCAAGGGTACATATACGTACGGGCCGAATATCCTCTGGCTGTACAAACGCTTCACAAAGCAATAAAAATTGCTGGAGAATTTGGGTTTCTAGGTAAAAATATCATGGGAAAAGATTTCTCATTTGATATAAAAATCAACAGAGGCGGAGGAGCCTTTGTTTGTGGCGAATCTACAGCTCTTATGGCCTCTATTGAGGGAAAAGTTGGTGAACCTAGGGTAAAACATATCCATACGGTTGTTTCGGGGCTAAGAGAAAAGCCAACTGTATTGAACAATGTAGAAACGTGGGCAAATGTTCCAAGAATAATAGAAATGGGTGTTGAAAATTACAATAAAATTGGTACCAAGGGGAGTAAGGGAACAAAGGTTTTTTCATTGGTGGGAAATGTAAACAATAATGGTCTTGTTGAAGTACCGATGGGGATAACCCTTAGAGAAATGATTTTTAATATTGGAGGGGGAATACCTGAGAATAAGAAGTTTAAAGCAGTTCAGACCGGTGGGCCATCGGGAGGATGCATACCTGAATCTTTGCTTGATATGCCCGTGGATTTCGATGAACTGATAAAAGTTGGTTCCATGATGGGGTCGGGCGGGATGATTGTAATGGATGAAGATACATGCATGGTGGATGTGGCAAGATACTTTTTGAGCTTTTTGGTAGAGGAATCCTGTGGTAAGTGCACCCCTTGCAGAGAAGGAACATATCAGCTCTACAAAATAGTTGATAGAATAACCAGAGGGGAGGGTAGAGAGGATGATATTGAACTAATGGAAGAGCTTGCAGAAACAATAAAAGATGCA
Source organism: uncultured Spirochaetota bacterium (assembly GCA_964518675.1). Classification (GTDB taxonomy): domain Bacteria; phylum Spirochaetota; class B62-G9; order B62-G9; family CAZFGQ01; genus CAZFGQ01. The sequence continues at coordinate 11,561 of CAZFGQ010000010.1, read as the reverse complement.
TCCCTCTGTGCTCTTGGAAAGACAGCCCCAAATCCGGTTTTGACCACATTAAGATATTTCAAAGACGAATATATAGCACATATAAAAGAAAAAAAATGTCCAGCAGGTGTTTGTAAAGAATTAATTACATATTTTATTATAGAGGATAAGTGTACAGCGTGTGGGATGTGCAAGAAAAACTGTCCCGTAGGAGCAATTGAGGGGGAGAAAAAAGTTCCCCATAAAATTATTCAGGAAAAGTGTACCAAATGTGGAATATGTTTAAGTGTATGTAAGTTTGATGCAGTAGTAAAAAAGTAATATCAGGAGTATTTGATGGTTACTATTGAGATAGATGGAATTAAAACAAGAGTTGAAGAAGGCACAACTGTGCTTCAGGCAGCTAGGCAAATAGGTATAGAAATTCCAACATTGTGTTATCATGAAGCTCTAACTAGATATGCGTCATGTAGGATATGCATAGTTGAATTAAGTATTGAAAAACGCGGGAGAATGAGAACATGGATAGATGCATCATGCGTTTACCCATGCCAGGAGGGTTTGATTGTAAAAACAAACTCTGAAAAGGTAAAAAAAGAACGGAAAGTTATTCTTGAACTTTTACTGTCAAGGGCCCCTGAATCAAAAATACTGAACGAATTGGCTGAGAAATATGGTGCAAGAAAGGATCGTTTTGAATCGGTAGATAAAGGCAAATCCAACTGTATCCTCTGCAGTTTATGTGTTAGAACGTGCCATGAATTGATCCATGCGGATGTGATAGGCACAGCCTATCGAGGGATAAGGAAAAAAGTACTTTCTCCCTATAATATTGCCCAGGATGTTTGTATAGGATGTACTGCATGTGCTTTTGTCTGTCCAACGGGGGCTATTAAGGTAAAGCTAGGAAAAGATCGTCTTGATATAGAAAGCTGGCCAGCCAGTCTTGAAATAGTAAAGTGTAAGAAGTGTGGTAAACCTGTGGGACCTAAAGTTTATATAGAGCATCTAAGGAAAGAAGTACCATTGTCAGATGAAGTATTTGAACTGTGCTATGAATGCAGAAGAAAAATGTATACAACAACTACCTGGAAATAAATTTTACAAAGGAGTGAAGATATGTCTAAGATTATTGCCACAGCAGCAATAAGAGGAGCCCATAAGATTGTAAAACAGGCCGAAGAGATGCTTGAAAAAGCAATCGAACTTAAAGGCAAGGATGCAACAGTTGAATATCCAAATACGGCATATTATCTGCCAATAATACTACTTTTTCTAGGCCAAAAAGTCACAAAGGTTGGAGACCTTGTTGAGTCACTTCAGGAAGCAAAAAAGCTATTGAGGCCAATCCCCGATGAGCACATGTGGCTTCCATACCTCGGCGATACTCTTGATTCGGGCGTTGCAACGCTTATAGCCGAAGAAATTATCGAATCCCTTAAATACCTTATAGGTCCAAACCCAGTTGAAGGGATCTGGCTTGGCTTCACTGATGATTCTACTCTCCGTATGCAGGGTATTAAACTGGTTGATGGAAGAATGCCAGGATTTGCGGCAATTGTAGGGTGTACTGAAACGAACCAGCAGGCTGTTGAGCTTGTCAGGGGATTGCAGGAAAGAAACATACTTGTTTTTATAGCAGGAAACACAGGTGGAAAGTCCATTGCCGAACAACTCGCTGAAGAAAATGTTGAGATGAACTGGGATACATTTATAGTTCCTTACGGAAAGGAGATTACAGCTGCGATTCATGCTCTTAATTTTGCTGCAAGAAGCGCAATGACCTTTGGTGGTATCGAACCCGGCACGATGGAAGCAGCGAGAGAAATACTGTTGTACAACAAGGATAGAGTTCATGCTTTTGTTATGGCTCTCGGTGCTGACCCTGGAGTTCCTGAAGATCAACTAATAACTGATGAGAAATATGCAACTGCGGCAGGAGCAATAAACTTTGGTTTCCCGGTAATTTCCAATGTTAATATTCCGGAAATACTTCCAACAGGTATATGTACATATGAGCATGTTATCTCTGGAATTAAACTTGAAGAAATAATCAGCAGAGCGATAGAGCTCAGAGGTCTTAAGATAAAAATTGAAAAGATCCCAATCCCCGTTCCCTATGGAGCTGGATTTGAAGGTGAGAGGGTTAGAAAAGAAGACATGTACGTACAGTTTGGAGGGAAGTACACAGATGCGTTCGAGCTGCTTAGAATGAGACCGATGGAAGAGGTTGAGGATGGTAAGATAGAGGTTATAGGTCCGGAAATTGATGACATGAAGGAAGGTGAGGCATATCCCCTTGGCATTATTGTGGAGGTAGCGGGAAGGGAGTTTCAGGAGGATTTTGAAACAGTTCTTGAAAGAAGAATCCATGAGTTCATCTCCTGTGCCCATGGAATATTTCACATGGGGCAGAGGTCCATAGTATGGGTAAGAATAAGCAAAGAAGCTTATGAAAAAGGTTTTAAGATGAAACATTTTGGGGAGATTCTTCTGGCAAAAATGCATGAGGAATTCTCCAGGATAGTTGACAGGGTACAGGTAAAGATATACACCGATGAAAAAGAGGTAAAAAAATTACTTGAGATGGCAAAAGAAGTATATCGACAGCGGGATGATAAGATAAGTGGTATGACCGATGAAGATGTGGAGGAGTTTTATTCATGTACCCTCTGCCAATCGTATGCTCCCAACCACGTTTGTATAGTTACCCCCCAGAGGCCAGGTCTCTGTGGAGCATATACATGGCTAGACTGCAAAGCCAGCTACCAGATTAATGAGCATGGTCCAAATGAGCCTGTTAAGAAAGGAGAGGTTCTTGATCCAGTAAAAGGAGAATGGAAGAATATAAATGAATATATAGAGGTAAAATCTAACGGAAATCTAAAGCGGTTCAAAGCATACTCCATAATGGAAGATCCGATGACATCCTGCGGTTGCTTTGAGTGTATAGCTGCGGTTGTTCCAGAGGCTAATGGTATAATGATAGTAGATCGTGATTATACAGGTATGACTCCGATAGGTATGAAATTTTCGACACTTGCAGGTCAGATAGGAGGTGGCATTCAAACTCCCGGATTTGTGGGAATAGGAAAAATCTACATAAGCAGTCCGAAGTTCATCTCAGCAGAGGGAGGGCATAAAAGAATAGTCTGGATGACTAAGCAATTAAAGGAAGAGGTTGGCGATCGATTAAAAGCCCAGCTGGAGAAAGAGGGAATTCCTGAATTATTTGATAAAATAGCTACTGAAGAAGATGCTGTGGATCCGGAAAAATTGCTTGAGTTCCTCCAGAAAGTGGGTCATCCAGCTCTTGAAATGGATCCATTATTCTGAGATAAACAAAAATAGACTGGTATAAACCGATGGGTTAGTAGAAACTTTAAATGCCCCACTTTTAGTCTGAGTATAAAATCTAACATTACATCGTAAATTTCAATAGAGGGGAGGGGAAGAAGGGTTTAAACGGACTATCAAAGAGTTCTTGATACAAAGAAGGGATTGTCATAAATTAGTTAATGTCTGTTTGAGAATCTCAATTTGCATAAAGATAAATGTAGGTTTTTACATAAAAGAATCGTTGTTTTAAAATACAATAACTGAAAGGAGACTGGATATGGCTATAACAGGAATGCAGATCTACAAGCTGCTCCCCAAAACAAATTGTAAAGACTGCGGACTTCCAACATGTATGGCCTTTGCCATGCAGGTTGCTGCAAAACAGAGAGCTCTTACGGATTGTCCCCATATCTCTGAAGAAGCCAAATCTCAATTAGCAGAAGCATCAGCCCCTCCAATGAGACTTGTTAAGATAGGAACCGGAGATAAGATGTTTGAAACCGGTCAGGAAACTGTAATGTTCCGTCATGAAGAAAAGTTTCATAGACCCTGTGGAATTGCGGTTAAAATAGAGAGCTCTCTCAGTGACGATGATGCATTGAAAAAAGCTGAAATGATAAACAATTCGAAATTCGTAAGGGTAGGAGAAGAGATCAAAGTTTCACTAGCAGCTATTGAGGTTGATGGTGCATCTGACCCGGCAGGTAGAACAAAAAAACTCGCTGAGAAACTCAACCTGCCAATCATTGTTATGGGCAATGATCAACAGGCATTAAAATCTGCAGCTGAAGCTATAAAAGAATTAAAACCATTACTTCATTATGCAACTTCTCAAACTATTGATTCTCTTGCCGAGTTTGCGGCATCGAACAAAATACCTCTATCAATAAAGAGTTCAAATCTCGAAGAGCTTGCTGATTTGACCAGCAAGGCCAAAGAGAAAGGAGCCGAGGATCTTCTCCTTGCAATTGATTCGGATAATCCCGGTGAAACACTGAGGAATCTTACAATTGCACGAAGAGCTGCATTGAAAAGGAACTTCAGAGCTCTTGGTTATCCAACAATAGTTGATATAAATGCAGATTCACCAGAATATGAAACTGTTATGGGCGGCATATTTGCTGCAAAGTATGCTGGTATTATCGTGATAAATGGTCTGGGACCCTGGGAAATACTACCCATACTGACTGTAATACAGAATGTTTATACTGATCCACAGGTGCCAAATACAGTTGAAGCGAAACTGTACGAAATCGGTAATCCCGGTCCTGATTCACCGGTCATGTTTACAACTAACTTTTCGCTTACCTATTTTAGCGTTGAATCAGAGGTTGAGAGAAGCAAGATCCCAACTTACATAAGCGTTGTGGACACTGAAGGTCTGGGAGTCCTCAATGCATATGCCGGTGATAAAATCTCAGCTGAGAAAGTAGTAAAAACTCTTCAGGAACAAAAAGTAGCGGAGAAAGTTAATCATAGAAAATTGATTATACCGGGGCTTTTGCCTGTTTTCAGGGCTGAAATAGAAGACACATCAGAATGGAAAGAGGTTATAATAGGTCCTGAAACTGCAAGAGAGATACCCGCATTTTTAAATAAAATCTGGAAGAAATAACATGAAAATATGCAGGGTAACATTTTTGCCTCAGAATAAAACAGTAGAGGTAGAAAAGGGAAGCAATCTGCTGGATGCCGTTTCAAAGGCGAGGATAACGATAAACAACCTGTGTGGCGGTGATGGCATATGCGGTAGATGTAAGATGTTTATCAGAAAAGGCGATGTATCAACTGAAGTTTCACCAAAACTTACAAGGGATGAGATTAAGAATGGTATAGTGCTTGCCTGTATGACCAGGGTGAACAGTGATCTTCTGGTTGAAATACCTCCTGAAACACTCGCGAAAGAGAAAATTAAAGCCGATAGAGAGGCTGAGCGATTCAAAAGTTTTGAGGAAACAACTGTTAAAGCTGAATATCATCCATCACCACTTGTTCAGAAGGTGTATCTTGAGCTTGAAAAACCAACTCTTCAGAATAATACAGCTGACCACGAGAGATTATTCGAAGCTATTTGTAAGAAGCTTGAAGTGTGCTCAATGCAAATGGGCCTTAAGATAATCAAAACACTTCCCGAGGTTCTGAGAAATAGCGATTATAAAGTAACAGCCACTGTTGGTATGAGAAGGGACATTGCAGAGATTATGAATGTTGAGGAGGGAGATACATCGAACCGTAACTACATTGTAATTGTGGATATGGGAACAACAACGATTGTGGCTCATCTGGTGAATGCCAACACATTAAAAACGATAGATGCAATAGCATGCTTTAACTCTCAGGGCATATACGGAAGGGAGGTTACAAGAAGAATCATCACAGCAGAGAAGAGAGGTAATGAAGAACTTCAGAAACTCCTTGTGGAAGATATAAATAATTTAATAAGGAATCTGGCGACCAATAATAACGTTAATCTAAAAGATATCACAGCGGTGGTCTGTGCTGGAAACACGGCAATGGGGCATTTTTTGCTTGGTCTGCCAACCAAGTATATACGAAGGTACCCATACGTTGCGACATCGGTTGAGCCACCTCCACTCAGAGCAGCTGAGGTAGGTATTGAGATCAATCCGAGAGGATTGTTGTATTCACTTCCCGGTATAAGCGCGTGGGTAGGAAGTGATATTACAGCAGGTATTCTTGCCACTGAGATACATGAGAGTGAAGAGATTTCTATGTTAATTGATATAGGCACCAACGGTGAAACTGTGGTTGGTAACAGGGACTGGTTGATAGCAACATCTGCATCTGCTGGTCCTGCCCTTGAGGGGGCAAGTGTAGCTTGTGGTATGAGAGCTGAACCCGGGGCCATTGAGAAGGTAAGAATCGTTGATGGTAAGGTCGAATATGAGACAATTGGTGGTATTGAACCAAAGGGATTATGTGGATCAGGTATTATCGATGTTATAGGGGCTCTTTTAAGGGCAGGCTGGATAAACAGATCGGGAAACCTGCTTGAGGGTAAAAGTGAGAGGATACGGGAAAATGACGGAGTGAAATGCTTTATTATTGCTGAAGCAAGCTCTTCTTCAATTGATAGTCCTGTTTATATCACCGAGGCGGATATTGAAAATGTGATTACCGCAAAGGCCGCAATATTTGCGGCAATGAGGATAATACTCAAAAGATTGGACCTCAAATTCAGCGACCTTTCAAAACTGTATGTTGCAGGGGCTTTTGGAAACTATATAGATGTTGAAAACGCAATTGCAATAGGGCTTTTGCCAAATATTGAAAGGGATAAAATTAAATTTGTGGGAAACACATCAATCAGGGGAGCCAAACTCGCGGCATTTTATCTGGAGGCATTTCAGAAGATCAGAGATATAAGAAGAGCCACCACCTATTACGATTTACTTGGGGCAGATGACTACGTAGAGGAATTCAGAAAAGCGCTGTTTCTCCCCCATACAGATATAGAAGAGTTTATGCAGGCGGGTTAAAAATAAGGAACAAAGATTATGGCCAAAACAATAGCTGTTGCAGGAAAAGGTGGAACAGGAAAAACAACGGTTGCAGCACTCATAATATCGGTGCTACTTGAAGAAGGGCAAACTCCAATTCTTGCTGTTGATGCAGATCCTGATTCAAATCTTGGTTTTCTTCTCGGTGTGGATGTGGAGAAAACACTGGGAGATTTAAGGGAGGATCTCCTTGATGAAATGAAGAAGCTTCCCGCTGGGATGACCAAAGCCGATTACATAAATGCAGGATTACACCAGATTATAGAGGAAAGGAATGGATTTGATCTTATAACAATGGGGAGGGGAGAGGGCTCGGGTTGTTACTGTTACCTTAACAGCCTGATCCGCAAGTTTTCTGAAGATCTGATGCATTCTTACAGATGGCTTGTAATGGACAACGAAGCAGGGCTCGAACATATAAGCCGGAGAACCACAAACAATGTGGATTATCTTATAGTTGTGGTCAACGATAATCCAATCTCAATAATTACGGCTAAAAATATCGAAAAAATCACTGAAGAGCTTAAACCTTCTATAAAAAAGAAGTATGTATTGACAAATATGCTCGATGGTGCGAGAAAAGGAAAAATCATCGAGAGATTATTGGAACTAAATATGGAGTATCTCGGTAATATTCCGAGAGATAGGGTTTTGGAAAATGCTATTTTTGAAGGTAAACCTCTTATTGGAATCAAAGATTCAGTTGCTAAAAATGTTGTTAAATCTATTATCGAAAGAATAGGAGGGGGAAATGGAGATTCCTGATGTAAAAGAAAAATGGACTGGAAAAATCAACGAGGTAACAATTGGAGCCACGAAAGATGAGGGTGGTACAAGAGGCAAAGCTGTTACCATAGGCGGCCAAACCACACTTCCATACCTCACCTTTGAAGGAGAAATCCCGCATAAACCTGTTATTGCAGGGTTTGTCTCTGATACCCCGCCAGATTGGCCCGATGTTATAAAAAAGGCAATTGGTGATGAGATCAATTCTCCCGTAGAATGGGCTCAGAAAAATGTTGAGGAGTTTGGTGTGGATTTAATAAGCCTCAAGTTGATAGGAGCGGATCCAACTGTTAAAGATGCCTCACCCGATGAATGTGCAAAAGTGGTCGAGGATGTTCTTAAAGCTGTTGATGTTCCACTGGTGATATGGGGATGCGGGGATGATGAAAAGGATAATCATGTTCTTCCCGAATGTTCTCAGGCAGCAAAAGGGGAGAACTGCCTGATTGGTTCTGCAAAAGAGTCGAATTATATGACAATTGTGGCAATATGCAAAGCGGATAAACATAAGATAATCTCTGAGGCACCGGTTGATATAAACATTGGGAAACAGGTAAACATACTACTTCAGGATGCAGGATTTGATCTTAAAGATGTGGTCATGTATCAGACAACGGCGGCTCTTGGTTACGGGTTTGATTATGTATATACTATACTTGAAAGGGCTAGAATAGCCGGTCTTAAAGGTGATCAGCTCATGGCAGCACCGCAACTTTGCGATGTTGCAGGTGAAACATACAGGGTTAAAGAGGCTGTGGCTGATGAAGATATTTTGCCTGGCTGGGGAAGTCTAGAAAAAAGAGGCCCAATGTGGGAGGCAGTATGTGCAGCAACCTATCTCCAGGCCGGTGCTGATCTATTAATTATGGCACATCCAGTTGCGATTGAAAATATAAAGCGAGTCATTGAGGAGATGAAATAGAGAAAAATATCCAACAAGTGGCGAAAAATAACCAGAAATATCCCAAAAAATACTGTAAAAAATACTCAAAAATACTAAGGAGGAAGAAATGATACTAATCGGCGAGAGAATAAATGCAGGGTTCAAAGATATTAAAGCAGCGATCCAGAATAAAGATGGAGATGTGATAAAAAAATGGGCAAGAATCCAGGCAAATTGTAATGCAACCTATATTGATGTGAATCTTGGAACTGCCTCGAATAAGCCCGAAGATCTCTGCTGGATGATAGAAATGGTTCAGGAAGAGGTTGATACACCTATTTCTATTGATAATAACAAACCTCTTATGTTAAAGGAAGCTATTAAGGTATGTAAAAAGCCACCTTTAATAAACTCAACGACCGCTGCTGAGGACAAAATGAATGAGCTTTTCCCGATTGCAGCGGAGCATAATGCGTCTATAATAGGGCTTGTAATGGATGAATCTGGGAGTCCAACAAATGCAGAGAAAAGGGTTGAAAATGCAGGAAAACTGGTCGCAAAGGCTATGGAGTTTGGTTTAAGTCCTGAACAGCTTTTTATTGATCCAATAATTATGCCCCTTAAGTTTATGCAGGAACAGGCTTCCGAAATACTGAAAGCTGTTAGTCAATTTACACTCTTTACTGATCCACCATGTCATATTGTATGTGGTCTTTCAAATATTTCAAGTGGAGCAAAACACAAAGCTCTTATAAACAGGGTTTTTATGGCAATGCTAATAGCCCATGGTCTGGATGCAGCCATTCTTGACGTGACGGATGAGGAATTGATAAATACCATATTAACAGCAGAACTGGTTATGAACAAAAACATATATGCTGATTCATACATAGAGGCTTTCTGGAAGAAATAGTGATTATTTTATCCACATTGGTAAAAACCTATTGGAATTGGAAGAAAATTGAGGGTACTTATTCTTCAGAGTGAGGAAACTAGAAAAGCTACGGATGTTCCACCTGATTTTCAATTAAGAATGAATACCCGGTATGCAAGAAGGGTTATCGCCAATCTTAGAAATACAGGCCAGAGTTGTGAGGCATGTGGCAAATTATGTATAAGGTGCCGGAGAAGGTATAAATCAGACCTTTCCGAATATATTTCTGGAATAATTAGTTTTCCGGCAACTCTACCAGTAATAATAGATGATCCTGAGGAGTATATTCCAGAGGAAATCCCCCACCATGACGTAATAATTGCAATCTCGGTAAATGAGGAGATACTCATAAGCTTCATAAAAAATGATCGTTCTGTGAAGGGTATTATAGTACCAATAGAAGATGGTAAATGGATTTCTCCATATGCAAGAAAGACACTGGAAACTATAGCAGAAGAAAGAAATATTGAAATTTCTTTTCCAAAACCGTTTTGTTCTTTTAATCCTGATAAATTGAATCAACCTTTTTTATATCAATTAAAAAATACTTTAAGAATTGGAATGCCAGAAGTGGAGTTGTCAATTGAGAACCGAATTATAAAGGATGTTTTTGTAAGAATAAGTGCACCTTGTGGTTGTACTTATTATACAGCAAAACAACTTACAGGGTGTACACTGGAAGATGATCTCGTTCAGATTATAGACAATGCAATATCGGCTTATCCCTGTACTGCAAGCAGAGAGATTGATCCGGAGTTTGGTGATTCGATAACTCATCGGGCTGTAAAAATCCAGAGGGTTATTCTTAAAGGTTTACCTGAGTTTGAGAATGCAATCCACAGATGAAATTATTTTACTTCTTCTGCTTTTCTTTTCCTTCTCTCCGCCTTTTCTTTCACATAGTCAATTATATAATCTATATCAACATACTTTTTTATAAGAGAAGTAGCCTCCTTAATTTTGTCTTCATCTTCAGGTCTTATCTTAATTATCAGATTATTTACTTTTTGCGCAGTTTCATATGTATTTGTCTTTACCAGAATCACGGGTATGTTTGTTCTCCTTACCAGTCTGAGTATGGTTTTATTTGGCATAATTCCACCGGTGAGGATTATCCCCTTTACACAGTAGGCTTTTGAGATGCCAAGCACACATCCACTCATTGCTGCCAGGATTAGATCCTCCCTGTTGCCCGGGGTTATGAGGAGCTCATTTCCCTTGAAATAATCAAGTGCAGTATGGGGTGGCATAGCACCGATAAGGATTCTGGAAACAGATTCATCCAGACCCTCTTCCCCGCACAAAAGCTCACCCTTTATATCTTCGAGTAGCTGTCTTATAGTGGGACTTGCAAGGGTCTCACAGAATGGAATAACCCCGAGTACCTTTATACCTTTTTTCTCAAAACCCATTCTAACATATTTGTTAATTTTATCATACTTTTCAGGGACAACCTTATTTATTACGACCCCCATAATCTCAACGCCTTCTTTGTCGAAAAGAGCTTTGTTGAGCATTATTTCATCTATTGGACGACCTATACCACCTAACGTTACTATCATCACAGGTGCATCGAGAAGTTTTGCAACGTCCGCGTTGGAAAGATCAATTACCGAACCAACCCCACCATGTCCGGTTCCTTCTATAACCATGAAATCTTTACCATGACTTGCCCTGAGATAAGATTGCAGTATTTTTCTCCTTAATTCTTCTGGATTCCCGCTCTCTATGTATCTCTCTGTGAAGCCTCTCGGAATTGCAACGGGGCTCATATCTTCTAGTTGACTCCCGATCCGAAATACAACATTCATCAAGGTTGCATCTTTATCTATTTCCTTACCTCCAACAAGCTTGGCCTGCTGCCCAACAGGCTTCATATAACCAACTTTTCCGAATTTTTCTTTCATCGCGCTGAGAATACCGAGCGCGGTTATGGTTTTTCCATCGTTCTGTCTTGTGGCTGCCACGTAAACTCTCATTAATTTCTCCAGCTTCCATTTAAATTTTTCAATCTACCTATTTTATATTGTAAAAACACATTATGCAATTTTATTTTTCCATGTTAAAATATTACCTCAATTCTTTATAGTTTAAAATGTTTAAAAAGCAAAGTCTAATT
>CAZFGQ010000009.1:0-66376 GCA_964518675.1 uncultured Spirochaetota bacterium | reverse complement strand
TGTTACTCTATTTTTTGTAAAAAATAGAGTAACATTTTTGAATGAGGCAACACGGGTGGGAATTTTAAATGTCGCTAATCATCAATTCATCCCTGAAAACCCAGCAAACGCTAAAAAATAACAAATCTCCCAGCTTTTAATCACAAAAATACATTTTGACTTATATGTTAAATATTCTATAATATCATTGGAGGGTAAAAATTCCTCCAATAGCAATTTTATCTATAGGAGTTTAAAATTGGACAATTCTGAAGAAAGAGAAGAGTTAGATCCAGAAATTGCTGAACTATTGCAATTAGACGAAGAGGAATCCGAGGATTTTGAAGCTGCATCCCTTGATATAGAAGGAAAACCAATCAAATCAGTAGAAATAAAACAGATCAATCTCGAAAAGGTTATTGAGAATAAAAATCACTATATCGACATAATCTCAAATGCAGGAGAAGCAGGTAAGAGATTTCACGATATCCTCTCGAAGTTTTCCAAAGCGGTTGATAGAGATGAAAAATCAATGTACAGAGAAAAACTCATCCCTGCCTACTGGAACATGTTAACCTCGCTCGTAGATATTCTTTTCGACAAGCCCAAAGATCAATTCAAGGTTCTTTTCAGATATGGACTTTTAAACCCAAGTTTTTTGGAACCCTCTCAAATTGAACTCCTGAAACAGATCCACAATAATTCAGGAGATGATCCCGATATATTCTTTGTGGATGAGTGGTTAATGATGGTAGGAAGTGGTAGAATCAAACAAAGTGCCATAGACGAAACTAAACTGTTGAAAAAATCAGCACCTTCGGTCATAAAATCAAAACTTGAAAGGAAAAAGGGATCGCTTGAGGCTGAATATACAAGTCTTAAAAGCAAAATAGAACAGCATCTGCTGCTGGAGAAAAGCCTGAAAAGCAGTGTGAATATTATTACAAATCACCTTCCAGTACCCGGGAGAGAGGATCTTATCACACCATACACAGAGGATCAGAAAAAAGCACTAACCCAGCTACTGGATATAGTAAGATCCCTTCAGAAATCTAATAAAGAAATTGAGACCATTTACCGAACTATCGAACATTTAAAAGAGGAAATCAATTCCCTTGAAAACTCAGGGGTGGATCTAAGCGAACAGATAGACACAAAGGTCGTTAGAGAAGAGTTTTCAACTGTAAGACAGATGATAAAAATGACCGTTGGAAGACAGGGTAATCACTTCCCATTCCTCCTAAGGACATATATGCCCAAATCTCCCAGAGATCTGTGTTCGAAAAACAATCTAAAAATCCTACTAGATGAAATAGAGCGAATAGATCCGGGTGTCTTTGTCAGGAGGTATAAGAAAGAAGATCACAGGATTTTTCCCTACTTTCTAATAGTTCCCTCTTATGGAGATTTTGGTATATGCTGGGAACCTTTCGATAGAATGAATAAAGCAACAGGCAAAGGAAGAATAGCGCTCCCAATGTATCCAAAAAACCTGAAGATAGCGATCCTCTATGCCCTGGGAGATATGAGATGGCAGCTTGCCAAAGAAAAGGCTCTGCACTACTGGATGGAGGAAGGACTCACCGGACACTATTACGATTATTTCCAATCCAATAAGCTAAAAGGAGATTTAAAGGAAAGTTTTATTCAGGATTATATTCAGTGGATAATATTTGAATCCCAAGGAATGCAGAAACTTCATAAAGACGTTCGTGCCATATTCTGGCGATACATCCCGTTTCCACAGACTCTAAAAGATCAATTAAAGACGAGGGGCTATTATTACGCTGAACTTTACAAAAAAGACCAGAATAGAGCCATCTCAAGAGGATACTGAATATATTAAACTCTAACTCTTCCAAGATTTGTTCATAGAACAATGAGAGTATAACTTACAGTCCATTGTTTCCGAGATAAAATAGCTATAATAAATAAATGACTGCTTAACCAGTTAACCCACTTATCTGATGACAATTCTATAAAGAATATTCATTATGGTGAAGATTAATATCTGAATCAAATAATCTCCTTTTAAAAGCTTTTTAATTACTCCATGAAATCCTTCAAATGCCCAAAATGCTCCCTGATTTTTTTCAGAGCCTTTATCTCAATCTGCCTTACGGTTTCTGGTGAAACATTTAGCTTTGATGCTATATCTTTTAATGTATGTTTTTCTCCAGAAATAAAGGAATATCTCAACGCCAGTACCTTCTTTTCTCTTTCCGTTAAAATCTCCATCATTTCTTTTGCCTTACTTTTCAGGAAATTCTTAAAAAGTATGGTATCTGGACTGTACCTTGGATCCTCAATGTAATGAATAAGTGAGGGCGAGTCATTATCAATCTTTGATTCAATTGAACACACCCTTGTTGGTAAAGACATAAGATTCTTTACCTCTTTTTCATCAAGTTTTGATTTTTCAACTATATCTTGAAGTTCAGGAAACTTTCCATTTTCTTTAGATATTTGTTGAAAGACCTTCTCAAGTTTCCTGATTTTTTCTGCTTTCCTATGAGGCAGCTTAATGGCTCTCGATTTGCTAATAATGGCTCTTGCAATACTCTGCTTGATCCAAAATGATGCGTAAGTTGAAAATCTCACATTTTTCGTATAATCGAATTTATCCACAGCCCTGATTAACCCGAGATTACCCTCCTGAACAAGATCAAGAAAATCTATTTCATTATTAACATATCCCCTGGCTATTTTAATCACAAGCCTGAGATTCGAGTTTATAAGCTTATCCCTGGCTTCTCTATCTCCACTTTTTGCCTTCATCGAGAGGTATTTCTCCTCTTCGGCTGAAAGCAATTTATCTTTATTTACATCTGTCAGATAAAAGTTTCTTGCAGATAAATATTTATCTTTAATAGTTTTCGCTGGCATGGTATCAACACCTCCCTTTTATTTGAGCAATAACCATGCCAGCGAAAAAGAATTTTAAAGATTTTTAATTCTTTATAAAATAAGAATTACAAGAACAAAATAATATCCAAACCTGCCATACGAGCAGGCGTATTATTTTTTATACACTTTTTATCTGGATTAACTTTTCCCAATGGCTTCCGCTACACAATCCATGCCCATGAATGGATTTATCTAGGAAAAGACGGATAAAACTATTGAATATTCCCTGGATTTTTTATCTTCTAATTCATTTACTGACAATAAATTAGATTATTCATATTTTTCAAAAAAAGGACAATGTCTCCCAGTCGGACACCAGAGTTTACCGAAATGTATAAGATTTTATACAGGAAGTGTATACTTTTTTATAACACAGCTTTCACAGCTTCTATAGCAACTTCGAGCTGTGCCATATCGGGCTCTTTAGTTGTGATTCTCTGAAGGAAAAGACCCGGTGCGGTTAATATCTTTATAACCAGACTATTATCAAGTTTATCAGACAACCTGATCAATTCATAGGAAACAGATGCTATTACAGGAAGGGCAACAAGAATATGCAGTAGCATAATTATAACCTTCCTCAAATATAGAGGAAGATCTACAAAACCCGGAAATACAAGTTCTAGCAATACTGTTATAATTGGAAATACTATGATCGCAATAAAAAAAACAAAAAATAGAAAAGATGTGCCGCATCTCGGATGGAGGGTTTTGAACTTATTCACTTCCTCGGTGGTAAGAGGTTTACCAGCCTCATAACAAAATATGGTTTTATGCTCTGCACCATGGTACTGAAATGTACGCCTTATATCTTTCAAGAGAGAAATAACCATAAGATAGGTAATAAATAAAACAAGCCTTATTCCACCAGCTATTAGATTAAATATAAAAGGCGAATCTTTCTCCACTATTCCAAGATAATGGGTGGCAAGATTTGGCAACACAATAAACAATACAATTCCCAACAATATGGCGGGAATTAGACCAAGGGTTAACAGAATTCCCGAATCTTTTTTGCCGCTCTTCTTATTCTTTTTCTCTTTTTTCTCTTCCTCGGGAATAGCAACTTCTGCAGAATAAAGAAGCGATTTTATTCCCAATACCAGATTCTCTATCAGCGCGGTAATTCCTCTAATAAAAGGCCATTTTAGAAACTTGAACTTTTTGGAAGGGCTATTTATTTCATTTCTTACTACCTGTATCCCTCCATCCGGTTTTCTCACCGCAATAGAATAAATATCCTGATTCCTAATCATTACACCTTCAATTACAGCCTGCCCACCAATATGCACCTTTTACTGTTCGACCTCTTTAATATTGTATTTTTTCCTGAACCTCTCTATTCGTCCTGCGGTATCAACCAGTTTCTGTTTACCAGAGAAAAACGGATGGCATGCGGAACATATTTCCACATGTTTTATATCAACAGTGGACCTGGTTTCTATTTTATTTCCACATGCACACACTATCGTTACTGGTTTATATTCCGGATGTATTCCTTTTTTCATATTATGTCTCCAATACTAATCGTTAGATATTATTAAACTACCCAGTTGTTTCTATCCAGGAAGAATATAATAAATTATTTGATATTCAGCAACCATTATAATTAGACTGCATTATTCATTGAACGGAGGAAGGCAGCATTATTCTTGGTTGCTTTCATCTTTTCAATAAGAAGTTCCATAACCTCAATTTCATCCATTGGTTGAAGCACCTTTCTAAGAACCCATAATTTCTGCTGTTCCTCTTCAGTCAGAAGCAATTCCTCTTTTCTTGTACCTGATTTCCAGATATCAATAGCCGGGAATATCCTTCTATCAACAAGTCTTCGATCAAGATGTAACTCCATGTTACCCGTACCCTTGAACTCTTCAAAGATAACCTCATCCATCCTGCTTCCAGTATCAATCAGGGCGGTTGCTATTATTGTAAGGCTTCCTCCTTCTTCAATATTTCTTGCTGCACCAAAAAATCTTTTCGGCTTGTGCAAAGCATTAGAATCAACACCACCTGAAAGTATTTTACCAGATGTGGGTACGACCTGGTTATAGGCCCTTGCCAATCTTGTGATACTATCAAGCAGGATTACAACATCTCTCTTATGCTCTACAAGCCTCTTGGCCTTTTCAATAACCATTTCGGCAACCTGTACGTGCCTTGTAGCAGGTTCATCGAATGTAGAACTTATTACCTCTCCATCAACACTCCTCTCCATATCTGTTACTTCTTCTGGTCTTTCATCTATCAGAAGCACAATCAAAATGATCTCTGGATGATTTGTGGTAATTGCATTTGCAATCTGCTGTAATAAAGTGGTTTTTCCTGTTCGTGGAGGTGCCACTATCAGTCCTCTCTGCCCTTTTCCAATAGGCGTAAATAGATTAACAATCCTCATTGAAATATTATCAGACGTTGTCTCAAGGTTTATTCTTTCCTGGGGATAGATTGGTGTAAGATTATCAAAATGTATCCTCCTCTGGGCCACCTCAGGATGCTCAAAGTTTACCGCTTCTACCCTTAAAAGTGCAAAAAATCTCTCATTCTCTTTGGGAGGCCTAACCTGGCCTGAAACTGTATCCCCTGTTTTCAATCCAAATAATCTTATCTGACTGGGCGAAACATAAATATCATCCGGTCCGGGGAGATAATTGTAACTGGGAGACCTCAAAAAACCATATCCATCAGGAAGAATTTCAAGAACTCCCGTCGCAAATATAAGGCCATGTTTCTCCGTTTGAGCCTGGAGAATCGAAAATATAAGATCCTGCTTTCTCATCCTGCTGGTGCCTTCTATATTGAACTCCCTGGCAAGGTTTGACAGCTCTGTCATGGTCATATTTGTAAGCTCATTAATATTGAGTTTTGCAAAATTGATTGTTTTTTTCTCCTCCTGTTTCTTCTTTACCTTTTTTACAACAGCCACTTTACCATTCTTCGTTTCAACCACTGCTGTGGAGGATGGTACCTCAACCTCAGTAGAGCCTGCCTGCTCGGGAGCTTCTTTTGAACCTGTTTCGGTGGTAACTACAGTGGTATTAGGATTATTATTGGACGTATCAGTATCAGCCGAAGCAACAATTAAATCGGGATTTTCACTTTCTTTAATTTCGGAACCCTCTGAGGAAGAAGACTGTTCCAAACCTCCAGTTTCGTTGACGGATTCAGAATTGCTTTCAACTACCCGAGATTCATCTGTTTCATTATCCGATACATCTGCCTCTGAACTGCTCTCGATTTTACCCTCAACTGAGACTCCAATCTCACTCTCGGAAACTGAATCATTTACAACCCCACTACTGGATTTCTTTAGCTTTTCAGTTCCTTCATCCATAAGAGTTTCTTTAATGGCAGGATCGTTGTTTAAATCTTTTATTTCCTCATCTCTGGGTTCCATAACCTACACCTTCTCCTTATTAATTTTTTATTTGATGTTATAAGTTAAAAGTTAAATAACAAAAGTAATCCATTATATTTGACATTTAGATATCATACTATAATTTCCAAGGTTATCTCGAAAGAACCTGAAAAAACACCAGCTAAACTTACAGGTATTTTTTTGTGGGAGTCACCTAAATTGGATTTTGTATCTAATTTTATTATCTATATCAATAATTTCTAATCTTTTAAGGATAAAATATGAAGGATCCTGCTATTTTCTATCACCAGCCTATTGGGTCATATAATATAATTATTTGTAAAGTATGCAGACTTCATCTACTGATAATTCTCATTCATTTAATTTTTTATAATTTATCCTATATCCCTGCTTCTAACTTGTCTAAGAGGTTTTTAAAGCAGATTTTTCTGGGATGCCTGTATCACTATCAAGTTAAACCAAAGCAATTACATTGTCAATAGAAAAATTAATAGTTCAAACCAGCTTCTGTAGTGTTTTTGATAAATTCTGTAATTCAATAATACTTTCTTTCAGTTCTGTACCTATTATTTCTGTTATTTCTATCACATCCATTCTGTCGAATGAGGATTCTATTTTTTTAAGTAACTCCGTTATATCTTTAAAAATTTCTCTCTGTTTTTTCTTTACTTCTGAGAGTATTTCATTTCCAGTATCACCAAATGAAAATAGTACCCTCTCCATCCTTGAAATTGTAAAGCTGATATACTCCATGAGTGTACTTATATCATTAAAACCAGCACCATCATTCCCTATTTGAAGATTTTCAACGATTTCCTCAACTAAATTTATTGTTTTATTATTCAGTATTATAAGATTTCTCAACTCCAACTTTAATAAATCTTCCATCACTTCCTGATCAAGCGAAGAAAACATACCTCTATTCTCAAATATCGCAAGTTTAATAATATCACTAAAAAAATCATCCAGAGATTCCAGAATTTCCTTTAATTTTAATATTCCCTCTTTGTCGAAAAAACGTCTTTTATAACTCTTAATTAGAGACTCAAGTGAATCCATAATCTCTTTTAAAGATTTTTCCCCAGAGTTATATATAGCTTCGGGCTTTAAACCCAGAATATTAACTGATCTATCAATCCCTTCCCAGATCAATTCGATACCTTCAAGAAGGGTATCATAATCATTTATATTTCCAAATCTATCACTTGAGGCCAACAAAGATTTAATATATTCCGAAATACTCAAAAGGGTTGAATGTGCCATCTCAAACCTGGGCTTTACGATTATTTCAATAGATCCTACATCATCAGGCGATTTTTCCAAGAACTCAAGCCTCTTTTCAGACTCAGTACCATCAAGTCGGAAGGAAGTACTGTCTATTTTTACCTCCTGAATTATAAAATCACCATCCTTTATCCACCTATCAAGTTCGTTTATAATATCTCCCAGTGTTTTTTCTCCCTGAAGCCGGTAATCAATCTTCTGTTGATTTATAATTATTTCCATCAGTTACTCCTTTATTTGGTTCTCTTTATTTGATTCGAAAAATTCTCGATTCTTTTTTGATTTAATTCTAACTCTCTCAATGCCTCCTGCATAACCGTAAAATCCTTTTCAAGCTTCTTCCTGTACTCCTCAACATGTTCCTGCCAGTCCTCTATCTTTTTTTCCTGTTCTTTGATTTCATTTTCGGAATTTTTGATTCTATATGTAATGATTCCCTCTCTCTTATCAATATATCCTTTTAGTATATTATCGAGCCTATATGCAACCCCTTCATCGATTATCATATCATTGTTTGTATCATTTCCAAAAAGTTGCTTGATCGATTCAGGATAATTTCGAAAAGCTTCTATAAACTTATCCTCATCTATCTGCAGTGTTCCTCCTTTTATATCACTCCACGCCGAACCGGTACTCCCCATTGATATACCTATCTGGGCAAGCAGTGAAAGCCTCTTCCCCTCATCGGTAGGATAAGGATTCATCATAATATTCTGTAATTTATTCTTCAAACCCATAATTGTAATATCACCAGCCAGTATGCCAGCTTCAATTCCCCCTTCTAACTCTCCTGTGGATACAATTTTGGTCTTTTCATTTATGAACTTGATAACCTCATTGTATTTTTCTATCAGAGTTATAATCCCGTTAGTAATTTTCTCATAATCCCTGTCAATATTTACTTCCACTTCACTCTCACTTACTTTTTTCAGATTTAAAGTGACCCCTTTTATAACATCATCTATCTGATTACTCGGGCGGGTAATTTTTACACCATCAACCAGAAACTCAGCATCCTGAGCAGACTGAACAAGATGAGTTGGCTGCAATCCTTCTCTGGCCATGGTATCTTCTATGACAATGTCACTGTATTTAATTATTTTTTCAGTATTCCTGTTCAAGAATATAATTCTGTCAAATTTTACATCTGGGGGTAAAATATCCTTAACATTAAAGACATATTCCTTAAACTCTGCCCCCACATCTTTAATCTCAATCTCCTTAAGAATTCCCCTCTCATTGGCAAGTGCTATTAGATGGAAATCTTCAACTGGCGGCTTCTCTACTTTCGGTACTTCTCTCTCTATCTTACTTACAGGAGACTCACCATAAACCTCAATATCTCTTATTTTGACCTTCCCTGCTGGCTTCAATTCGGGCCACTTAACCTCTTTCGGAACTTCCTTCTCCTTTTCCTTTAATTCGGCCGCAATCTTTATCCTCAAAACAATACCTTCCCTTACCGGCACATCCTTATCCAGCCTCATCTCTACCTTGCTTTCTGGAGATAATCTTAGGGTACCATCAATAACCTCATATCCAACTTTTCCCTGAATCAACGAGGTTAATTTCTCCTGCTCGATGGATGTATCTACCTGAAAGACCTTCGCCTTCTCAAAAAGACCAAGCTCACTGAGGAACGAAATCGTTTCATCATCTTTTGGTGTAATATGTTGATCCTTCCCGGTTTTTACCGTTTCCAGGATAAGAAGAGACGTATCCCTGGTATTTTTCATCGTTTTTGCTTTTAATAATCCGTCTGATTGTTCTGTAATCGCTTCTGCCAGTTCATCCACTCTTCCACCGGTAAAGTTCACATCAACTTCATCTTCTCCCACCATCAATCTGAGTTTCACAGGAGCAAATATCTTTTTAGAATCTATTGGATTTGAAAGTACTCTCTCACTGGAAGCTATCTGTAGTACCTTGATTTTAACCTTCTGAGGCTCGGCCACCCTTACAGCTTCGGCAGAAACAATACTTTCATCGCTTGATTGGGCTATTTTTTCTTCGAAAGGAGACCTAAAACCGTAGAGCTGTTTCGAAGCCTCCTGAAGGTCGGAAAGTTTGTTACTGAGATTACTCCATGAACTCTTTTTCTTGTCCAATATCTCTTTTTCTTCTTCAAAACGGGCAACTTTTTTACTCTCAAGCTCTACCAGTTTATCTACTATTGCTTTTACATCGATATTTGAGGATACACCTGGGAGGTTATATATTGGCATGGTACCTTACCCGGAGCAAATATTGGATTTTTCCTCCGGGATAAAATTAATTATTTCCTCTTACCTTTCCTCATCCACCAGAAGACCTATCATTTTCTGAATTTTGGCAGCCAGTTCTATTACCTGCTCCGGAGGAATCTCTTTTATAACCTTATCGGTTTCAGTATCTATTACTTTAACAATTACCCTGTTTGTCTCCTTATCAATGCTGAAGGATAGACGTCTGCTAAAGATATTTGCAGCATCCCTAAGTTTTTTTATTGAATCTTTTAAAATCTTTTCTGTATACTCACTTTTTATTTCCTTGCCTTCTACCTGTTTCTGTTCTGTTGTTTCATAATCATCAACAATCTTATCCTTAATACCTGCTCTATATCTGTAATCATTTATGCTTAATCTAACTCTATCAAGATCCATAGTAATACTCCCGAAATAAATATTTCACCTGCAGCCCCTAGGGGCTGCAGGTGTGTGACCGGTATTAAGCCTAATCCAAGATTCTTAAAACTGTTTCTGGCTTCAGATTGGCCTGCGTCAACATTGCTATCCCTGCTTCCTCAAGTAAACTCAGCCGGAGATAATTTACCATCTCCTCTGCGATGTCGGTATCTCTGATTCTCGATTCAGCTGCCTGAAAGTTTTCCTCTGCTATTTCGAGTTGAGAGAGTGCATGTTCAAATCTGTTCTGGTATGCACCAAAGAGAGCCCTCTGGCCCGAGACAAAACTCAACGCCTTATCAATTTTTGATATCGCAACATTTGCCTGCTGGGGAGAACTCACGCTCAGGGCGGATATTCCTATGACACTAGTTGAAACTCTTTTCATCGGAAGAGTAAGAGCCTGACCCTTATTTGGGCCTACCTGAAATATGAATGTGCTCTGCTCTCCAGAAAAGAGTCTAAACTTATTAAACTCCGCCTGTCCCGTGATTCTACTCACCTCGGCAATGAGCTGCGATACCTCAACCTGGATAAGGGCTCTATCTTCAGGTGTATACACAGAATTTGCAGCCTGAACAGCAAGTTCTCTCAACCTTTGAAGTATATCGTTTACCTCTTGCAGAGCACCTTCGGCAGTCTGAACGAACGAGATACCCATCATCACATTTCTCTGAGCTACCTTCAACCCTCTTATCTGGGCTCGCAGGGTTTCAGAAACGGCCAATCCAGAAGCGTCATCTGCTGCCCTGTTTATTCGCACACCCGAGGAGAGCTTTTCAATACTTTTTAAAAGCTCCCTCTCATTCTGGGAAAGCATGCGATTCACAAACAGGGCGGATATGTTATGGTTAATGATCATCCATCTCCTCCCTCCAGAGAGATGTGGCAGGATGCCCAGCCCCTTACAAGGGAACGCAACTGTTCAATGGATGGGTGGCCATACCGATCACAAATATTTATTTGTGTTCCCCGGGACCAAGCGCACCGCCAATCTGGATAACCTTATAGGATGACGCCTGGATTAGGCCTTCTACCACCCCTCAGTTGCTGGTCTTTGGCACCGAGGACTAAACCAGAAGCTGCAGTACTGCCTGAGGCTTCAGGTTAGCCTGGGCAAGCATTGCAGTACCAGACTGCACGAGGATCGAGTTCTTCACAAACTCAACCATCTCGGCAGCCATATCGGTGTCTCGAATTAGAGATTCAGCAGCCTGGATATTCTCAGCACCAATCAACACTCCCTTCACCGCCATCTCAAACCGGTTCTGGTAAGCTCCAAGGTCTGCTCTCTGTTTCGAGACAACCTTGAGCGCCTCATCCACAATCCCTATTGCTGCATTGGCACCACCTGGACTGGACAGGCTTATTGCCTTTCCATCAACAAGAAGCCCGAGTGCCTCTGCAGTCATGGTTCCAATGTATGCTCTCTCCCTCTGATCCATATTAGCACCAACATGGAACCACATTGAGGCTGT
Source organism: uncultured Spirochaetota bacterium (assembly GCA_964518675.1). Taxonomy (GTDB): domain Bacteria; phylum Spirochaetota; class B62-G9; order B62-G9; family CAZFGQ01; genus CAZFGQ01. The sequence goes on along the minus strand of CAZFGQ010000009.1, from coordinate 54,686 downwards.
TGGAGTACCACCATGAGCAGGATTTGCAAATGCACCGGTCAGCATGTTGTAACCATTGAACTGGGCATGTGAAGCAACACGATTAATTTCATCCACCAGCTGGGAAACCTCCACCTGTATCTGCATCCTGTCCTCAGGTGTGTAAATACCGTTCGCAGCCTGAACGGCCAGCTCCCTGATCCTGTGCAGAATGTTCTGGTCTTCCTGGAGGTATCCCTCGGTAGTCTGGATGAAAGAAATGGCATTCTCAATGTTGCGTGCTGCCTGTTTTAGCCCTCTGATCTGAGAACGCATCTTCTCAGATACAGCCAGACCAGATGCATCATCCCCAGCTCGGGTGATACGCTCACCAGAAGCCAGCTTTGCGATATTTTTCTCAAGATCCTGGGTTTTGAACTTCAGGATCCTGTTAGCAAAGATGGCGCTGATGTTGTGGTTAATGATCATGGCTCTACCCTCCTTGATATTTCTCATGCTTCCATGCATGAGGTTTTTTTACAAGGTATACTCCTTGAAGTTGCAGTTCTTTAATGGGTGGGCATTGATAGTCGCGCGCGTTTCTATCATACCCTTCACCTGCTTTTCCCCTCGAGTAGAAAAAACAGGCTTACCATGCAAAGACCAGCAACTAAAGGTATGCCCCTCTTTTGAAACCATTTATAAAGTTTCAAGGGGCATAAGATCAGTTGCTGGTTGGGGTAAAAGCACGCCCACCCCTACATTTCTGCAAAAAGAGTTCAGGAAGGTAGAACCCACCCCATTTAAAACCTGAGGAAGTGGTTCCTTATGCCCTTTATCATGTCAAAGATCAATGCCCGGGGTAAAAACTTATATCTATATAGAGTTACACTACCCCAGGCGCCAAAAACCCTTTTGAAATACGAGGTAATCCTTCTAAACTCCTCTTACCGAAAAAGCTGAAGCACGCTCTGTGGTTTAAGGTTCGCCTGTGCAAGCATTGCTGTTCCTGACTGTACCAGGATCTGGTTCTTTGTAAACTCCACCATCTCCTCAGCTATATCAGCATCCCTTATACGGGATTCAGCTGCCTGCATATTTTCGTATCCAGAGAGCAATCCTCTTGTTGCATACTCAAGCCTGACCTGATATGCACCAAGATCAGCCCTTTGCTTTGAAACTTGCTTTAAAGCTTCATCAACAATACCAATAACCATATTTGCCTTCTGCGGGGTAGATAGAGATATAATTGATCCGGTAGTAACCTGCTTTACACCCAGTCCTCTCGCCGTCATTGTCTGGATAAATACCTGCTCTCTCTGGTCCATGTTTGCACCTATATGGAACCACATTGAGGCCGTTGGGGTATTCTCTCCGGTTGGTCTCGCAAATCTCCCCGTAAGCATATTCATGCCGTTGAATTGAGCATGAGATGCAACTCTGTCAATTTCATCGACAAGCTGGGAAACCTCAACCTGCATCATCATTCTGTCCTCATCTGTATAAACACCGTTCGAGGACTGCACCGCCAGTTCCCTTATCCTCTGGAGAATATCCTGTATTTCCTGCAGATATCCCTCCGTTGTTTGAATAAATGAAATACCATCTTCTGCGTTCCTAGCTGCTCTTCTCATACCAAGTATCTGGGAACGCATCTTCTCACTAACCGCCAGTCCGGATGCATCGTCACCTGCCCTATTTATTCTATACCCAGAGGCCAGCTTTTCGATACTCTTATCAAGATCCCATGCCTTAAACTTCAGTATCCTGTTAGCAAAGATCGCACTGATGTTGTGGTTGATAATCATCGCTTCCTCCTTGAAACTTTTTAATGGCTTCCTTGCCTTTTAGAAAACATGATTTTTGAAAAATTAGTTAAAGAAATCTTAATTATAACGATAAATAAAAAGAGATCACCTCCTTTCCTAAATTTCAGTTTTTTGTGGTAGCACACAAAAAAGGGAACAGGGCTCCCCTCTTACGCAGAGGGGAGTACGTCCAAATACTAAAACCAAAGGATCACCTCAAACATCTTATCGGCAACATAAGTTTATAACTTTAACGTATGAAATAATTTGATCTTCATGTTTCCAAGAAAAAACGATACTTTTGAGACCCGAAAGATATTTCAGGCTCTATCAAAAAAATCAGCAGCATCCGTAAACGCTGACTCTATTTTCTCCGAATAGCCCATGGTCAGATAATTAGTATAAAGCATCAATCAGATAACACTGGTAGAAGGGATATAGTATTTATTAGGTGAGGATATTTTTAGAAAAGGAATGTAAATGATGTGTTTGAAACTATAAAATACTAGTTGTCAGTCTTTTTATAACCCTCAAGGCGTTCGATCTCTTTCTTAATCCTGGCTGCATCCTCATATCTTTCTTCTTCAACAGCCTTCTCAAGTTCTTTCTTCAACTTTGTAAGCTGGTCATGTTCGGCTTCTTCTTCATTGGGTTTTTGATCTGCGGGTTTCTGCTCTGCAATTTCAGTTTCAAGCCCGGCAAAAGAAACACCACCTGCTTCATCCATCACGCTTTCTGCCACAAAGATAGGGGCAGAGGCAAGAAGGGCAAGAGCAATTGCATCACTTGGCCTGGAATCAATCTCCATTTCTATACCGTCTCTTTCCAAAATGAGCTTTGCATAGAATGTGCCTTCTTTAAGGTCACATACCTCTACTCTCTTTATTCTACACTCGAGATAATCAAGGATATTTTTCAAAAGGTCATGTGTAAGCGGTCTTGGAGTTACAATTTTTTTCATATACAGGGCTATAGCCCTTGCTTCAGCAGCGCCTATGAATATGGGTAGAGTTCTCCCCTCTTCCTCTTTGAGGAGTATCACAAATCCCATATTTGAAAACAAAAGCTGATCAAACTTTACAGGTATCATTTTTAAAATCTCACAGGCACGCCTATTTTAATTAAACCCATACATAAATAATAATATACCACCTAAGAATAATAAACAAGTATGATTTTGATGAAGCTATTATCAATTACCATATATTCACCCTACATATTCTCCACAGGTTTAATTCCCAGCATGTTAAGCGAATTATACAATATTTTTTCAACCCCCTTAACAACAAGAGCCCTTGTCAGGGATACATCGCTCTCTTCCCCGATAACACGATACTTATTGTAGAAAGAATTGAATTCTGAACACACATCCAGGACAAATCTTGATATTATACTTGGTTCAAACTCAGAGGCAGCCCTCAATACAACATCCTCAAACTGATTCAGTAAAAATACAATCGGATATACCTCTTCACCAAATCTCAGCCCTTCTCTGTAGAGAGGAACACCATACTCAAGGTTATATTTGGCCAAAAGACTCCTGATCCTTGCATACGTATACTGAACATACGGCCCCGTTTCACCATCGAAGTTGAGAACCTCATCCCATCTAAATACAATGTCTTTTATTCTACTGTTTTTAAGATCATTAAAAATCACAGCCCCAATACCAACTGCCTCTGCAATTTCGCTCTTATTTTCAAGAGAAGGATTTTTTTCTTCTATTATTTTCAACGCCAGATCAACCGCCTTGTTTAGGACCTCTTCAAGTAAAATAATATTACCCTTTCTTGTGCTCATGCTTTCATCTTCAAATCTAATATGTCCGAAAGGTACATGGTGACAGTTTCTGTACCATTCATAACCGAGTTTTTTAAGCACAGAAAAGAGTTGTTTAAAATGCAAGCTCTGTGGAGCTCCCACAACATAAAGGGCAAGATCAAACCTGTACTGCTCATACCTGTAAACCGCAGCAGCAATATCGCGGGTAAGATACAGAGTAGCACCATCTTTTTTTTGAATAAGTGCAGGGGGCATGTCCTCAAGGGGAACTATCAGTGCTCCATCACTCAACTCTGAAATCTCACTGTTTTTAATCATTTCTACAACTTTTCCAAGCATTGGTTCATAAAAACTCTCGCCTGTATAATAATCGAAATCAACTCCCAGTCTCGAATATATCCTTTTAAACTCCTCTATACTGAGCTCTCTAAACCTTCTCCACAATGAACGTGCCTCAGAATCACCCTCCTCAAGCTTTTTAAACCACATCCTCGCATCTTCTTCCAGCTCTGGGTTATTCTCTGCTTCCCTGTGAAATCTAACATATAATTGATAAAGGTATTCCACCGGATTCTCTGAGAGTTTGTCTTCATCACCCCAATTTTTATATGCAGTAATTAACTTCCCGAACTGTGTACCCCAGTCACCAAGATGATTAATTCCTATAACCCTGTAACCAAGGAAACTGAATATATTTTTCAGTGAATTCCCGATAACAGTTGATCGCAGATGCCCTATACCAAAGGGTTTAGCCACATTTGGCGAGGAATAATCTATAACTACCGTCTTCCCCAATCCTTTAGAGCTTATACTGAAATCCTTCTCAAGGATTTCTGCCACTATCCTATCAGAGATGAAACTCCTATCAAGAAAAATATTAAGATAAGGCCCCACAGCTTTGACAGATGAAATTTCTTTTAGCCGGGAAATATTTTCCACAAGCTTCTTTTCGAAAATACTCGCAATATCTGGAGGAGATTTTTTATATTGCTGAGCAAACCTGAAACATGGAAATGCATAATCGCCATAATTTCTATTAGGCGGTACCTCAATTATCTCCCTCAAAAGATCCCGCGGAACATCAAGAATCTCTGAAATTCTCTCTGAAATTATACCCCTGATATCTACTGACATCCAGATCTCCCTTTTAGACCACTTTGGAATATATCCCCCATAAAAGTCCAGAACTAAAATATTTTTTATTCACTGTTTAAAATAAACCAATGATAAACCGCCATCCCAACACTGGACACAAACCAGTTTCTCTTAAGATAGAATTATTCCAGGTACAATAAAAGAGAAAACTACAGGAAGGAAATCTAAATATAATACCGGGATTATAGGATTTTATTTATTTTAAAGTTATCAGATTTTAATAATAAAATAATTTAAAGCTTTACATTATCGTTTCTGATAACTTTTGCCTCACCCTTAAGTTCATCAATTATTTCATTGAGAAGTTCATTATACTGTCTCTGAAGAAGCTGCATTCTTATTTGCTGCTGGGCCACATCAAAATCAACACCGGCAAACAACTTCTTATTCTGATTATATATTGCCTCTATCTGTTCCTCGGGTATTTCTTTCAGTCTCGGTTCTATTTTATCATTCAAATACACCTGGATGATTGCTCTCCTGCGAACAGCATCAAGGAGATCTTTCACAAACGGCTTTTTATCATATCCCTCTCTTATAGCCTTATTGTATACAAGGTATTCATTTATAAGATTTATAAGGAATTTTTTCTTATTTGCCTCATCCGATTCATACTTTTTCTTCTGTTCTTCGCTGAGAGGAAGTGAGTATACGTGAACTCTGAATTCCCTTCTGAACTTATCGAGTGTAATTACTGTATTGTCAATCTTTGCTACCCATTGCCCCGAACCATTCTTAACAGCCTGGGCTATTACAAACCCCTCTTCATCTGCGATTAATACCGTCGGAGAATTAAATAAATACCATCCGAGAAATACGCCAATTAATATTCCCAGCGCCGTAAATAAGAAAATTAGTTTTTTCATCTCTATACCTTGCCTTTTCATTATTGATAAAATGTTTTTACTTTAATGATAATCTAACAACTATAACTATCAGTGGACAATGTATTTTTAAACCAGGATCGTACAGTTTACCTAAAGTATCCATATATTTTCATCAAGAGTGGTTGTTGACACAGCGCTCCCATTTCTTATCACATATGTATTTTCGACACCAACTACACCATCATCAAATATGAACTTTGGTTCAAGAGCAACAACAGAACCATCCAAAATATTCTCGAGGTTTTCAGGATGGATAAAAGGTTTCTCATCAAGCTCAAGGCCAATCCCATGTCCAAAAAAACCAAGACCAGGCATAAAATTATTTTCAAGATTCTCCTCTTTAACAAGTTCCATTGCATCGTCCCATATACCTTTAATACTAAAACCTCTCTCTACTCCCTCTTTAAAAATTTCATGGATTCTAATTGACTGTTCGTGGGCCTTTAAGAAACGATTTTCAGGTTTCCCAATGGAGAATATTCTCGTGCAATCACAGAAATATCCCTCAAAATTGTAAAGCATGTCGACCAGCAGGGGTTTTCCCTTCTGGATTTTATCAAAACTCGCACCAGCAGGAAAGGCACGTGATATACCCTTGCCTCCAGCTGAGGCTGAGTTCAAAAACGATAGCCTCGTAGCATTCTCCCCACACATCACATAATTGGAGATCACTTCCATGTTGAATGCTCTAACTCTCCCATACTGAAGTGAGCCCGATCTAACCAGGGTTTCAGTCAATATTCGGTGTATCTCATACTCCGTAATACTATCACTGATTGAAAGGCTCAACTCATCGAGCACCGTATCGATTCTCGCCCCGGCTTCAAAAAGAAACATCTGCTCAATATCAGATTTTATCATTCTTAAATCTTTAATCTCTTCCGAGATATCCCGAAAAACAGATTTATCAAAAAAATACCTCAACCTGTTGAAGATTGACACGGGAACTGTATCCATTTCTACACCTATAACACCATGTTTCAGATTATTATCCAGAATATATTCATGTATATCCTTGAATCCCCGTATCTTTACAACATTTTTTAAATAGCACTCCTCATTAGCCCTCTCATAAGATCTCCGGATAAAAAGAACAGGCTCTCCTTCGCGGGGTAAAAGTAAAACACCATCCTGTATTGTTCCGGTAAAATAAAATCTATCCACATTTTGAACAATCAGTGATATCTCCACATCGCTTTTTTCCAGCCTTTTCCTCAATTTCTCTATCCGACCCATGTACTCATGTTCAAATTCTTCTTGTCTCTTCATAATCAAACAACTCCCTCAGGAAATCGTACATCTCTACATTATCATTAAAGCTTCTATTTATGATCAGATTATTATAATCTTCGGGAGATATCCTGAACAGCTTTCTATCCTTAGCTATCTTCTGTATAAGAGAAATTATATCAACCTTGCTCTTTTCAAATGTTAGCTGAAGATAGCCATCTCTGCTGTGAATGGCCTTTACTCCAACATCCTTACAGAGAAGCTTTAATTTTAGGATATTGAATAACTCATACACTTCTGGAGGCAATGGTCCAAATCTATCCCTCATCTCTTCCTTCAAATCAAGCATCTCATCATGATTTCTCAGTTGGGCCATACGCTTATACATCTCAATCCTGAGCCTTTCGCTTTCAATATAGCTTTCAGGAATGTACCCCCGGTATTCAAGATCTATATGAGGTTCTATTTCACGCTCATACTCCGGTCCTTCTTTGAGCTCTCTGATAGCCTCATCGAGCAACTTAACATACATCTCAAAACCTACCGCCAGCATATCCCCGTGCTGTTCCCTACCAAGAATATTACCCGCTCCCCTTATTTCAAGATCCTTCATTGCAATCGAAAATCCAGCCCCGAGGTGTGTATAATCATTAATTACAGCAAGTCTTCTTTCCGCATTCTCATTCATCTCTTTTCCCTTTGGGTACAGTAAATATGCATATGCCTTACGTCTGCTCCTGCCAACCCTCCCTCTGAGCTGATACAGCTGTGACAATCCAAATCTATCCGCCCGCTCTATAATAATAGTATTGACATTGGGAATATCGAGGCCCGATTCAATGATTGTTGTGCTCACAAGTACCTGGAATTCCATGTTGTAAAAAGCCTGCATAACCTCTTCAAGTTCTTTCTCATCCATTCTTCCATGTGCAACCTCTATCGACACATCGGGTAGAAGCTTCCGCAACTGCTCGGCCTTTTCATGAATGGTCTTAATCCTGTTGTGGACATAGTAAACCTGTCCTCCCCTATCCACCTCTCGCCTGATAGCCTGAACTATCACCTCCTCGTTTTCCTCCATCACATATGTCTCAATCGGAACCCTATCGTGCGGAGGAGTTTCAATTATACTCATATCCCTGATCTTCGTCATTGACATGTAAAGTGTTCTTGGTATTGGAGTAGCTGTCATTGTAATCACATCTACCTGTTTTCTCAATTTCTTGAAATGTTCCTTATGCTCAACACCGAATCTCTGTTCTTCATCTATAATTACAAGCCCAAGATCCTTGAACTTTACATCCTTCTGGAGTAATCGATGAGTGCCAATTACCACATCTATCAGACCATTTGCAAGGTTCTGTATTATTATCTTTTGCTCTTTTGGAGATTTAAAACGCGACAGCATTTCTACATTTATTGGGTAAAGAGAAAACCTTTCCCTAAAAGTATTTAGATGCTGCTCTGCAAGAACTGTTGTTGGAACCAGTACAGCAACCTGCTTCCCATCCATAACGGCTTTGAAAGCAGCTCTTATAGCGACCTCGGTCTTGCCAAAACCAACATCTCCACAGACCAATCTGTCCATTGGTTTCGGGGATTCCATATCCCGCTTTATCTCCTCTATTGTTCTCAGTTGATCGGGAGTTTCTTCAAACCGAAAGCCAGATTCAAACTCATGCTGCCATTGAGTATCCTTTGAGAAAGCGTGCCCTTTCAGGGTGGCCCTGATCGCATACAACTCCAGAAGCTCCTTTGCCAGCTTCTTTACAGACTTTTTGACATGTTCCTTTATTTTTTTCCAGGTATCTGTGCCTATCTTATCTATTCTTGGAGTTCTCCCTTCATGGCCAATGTATTTCTGGAGCAGATTTATCTGATCAACGGGAACAAAAATTTCATCACCATCCCTGTATTCAATCTTAATAAAATCCTTCTCAACCTCACCTGTTTTAAGCTTATGAACTCCCCTGTATATACCTATCCCATGTTCTACATGAACAATGTAATCTCCATCCTTCACATCGAGCGTCGTACCAAGAGGCTGGGATTGGACCTCAAGAAACTTTTTCTTATATCGTCTTTTTCTGTTAAATATCTCTCTATCCAGAATGACTGCAAGTTTCATCTCATCAGATATAAAACCTTCTTTAATATCGAAGGTAACAACATAAAGATTATCATACCTATTAATAAAATTATTTAGGATTTCCCTCAACCTATTCGTCTGTCCATCATACCCTGCTCCTACAATTACCGTATAACCATTCCTCAAAAAATTCTCTATATCTTTTTTAAATTTCTCGATATTCCCGTTATACCCCTTTTTCTCCGAGATGTTAAACCTGATATGAGTATTCCCACTGGGTGGCAGGGTTTCTATTGATATCCAACCCTTGATGGATTGTTTAAAATTATCGAAGTCTGCAACTACCATTTCTGGAGGGGGGACTTCATTGTTTTTAACAAGTTCCGAATATTGACGGACTGCCTCAGCTAAAAAGAATTTTGCCTGCCTTTCACATAGTTCATACGAATCGAATATAAATACCGCCTCTGAGGGGACATAACCCAGAAAATTATCCGGTGTTTTTGTGAAGAAAGAAGCGTACCTCAGACTTTTAGATTTATCTTCTCTATAATCTCCAGATTTGGATGCTGAAAGAGTTTCACAGTTACCTCTCTCAAGGATTTTAAAATCCTCAGAACTTTCAAAACTTTCTACAGCTGGAAGAATCCTAACCTCATCCAGTTCATCTTTCGATTTTTGAGTGATGTGAGAGAAGTCTCTGATAGACTCTACAGTATTATCAAAAAACTCGAACCTCAACGCAAACTCACGCCCTGGAGAAAATACATCTATGATATCTCCCCTTACAGAAAAGGTTCCCTGTTCCTCAACTCTATCCACTCTCTCATACCCTATCCGTATCAGGGACTTGATAAGCGAATCGTATCCGTATTCCTCACCCTTTCTGATCTTCAGTATTCCGGATTTAAATACCTCTTTTTCAATGAAAAGATCTATAAATCCTCTTACGGGTACTATATATATGCCACGTTTTCCTTCTACAAGAGCACTTAAAGTCACCACCCTTTCAGACACATACTCCCTTAAAGGAGCTGAAAAATCATACGGCAGCGTTTCATTTGAGGGAAACTGAAATACCCTATCATTTTCAACAAAATAACTGAGGTCTCCCAATAATTCTTGAAGATCGCGATTGCTTTTAACAACATATATGACAGGCACATGCACTTTCTCAAGGTAAGAAGCAAGAAACACAGCTCTGCTTGTGCCTGGTAAACCGCTAAGATATACTACACCCTTTAATGGTGGTAATAATTCAGGAGGAATTGAGACACATTTTCTAAATTTCTTTAGAATCTCTCTTGATATCATTTTGAACCAAATATTCCGATTAGATCAGGCTAAGGATATTCCAAGGACATACATATTTTCTGTAAAAAATATTCTGTTTTTAAAAAGCTTTGAATTATCATCCCAATGCACAAATAATCCTTCTATTAAAAATAATAAACTTAGATTAAGATGGTAATATAATGATGAGTTTTTGAAGTGGATGTGAGAATTACCGGGGATTTACCAGAGCATTAATATATCTTTATAAAATATTTTTTCTTTCCTCAATCCTTCTTGACTGGATTTTTATTGTCCGGAAAGTTCCTTATCGTATATGTCAAAAATCTCTTTTGCTTTTCTGATAAAATTGGGATCAAGCTCAACTACCTGCAATCCCTTATCTCTAATATCCCTGATCAAAATCTCAGCTTTTACCTCAAGTTTCACAATGGTATCATTTTCTGTATAAGAATCTACAATTGCATATTTCCTATCTTTTTTTAACTCTCTTATAATCGCAATTAAATCCTCCAGAGTCTTTATATTTCTCTCAGGTGAATCATAAAGTCTCTGGGGCGTTCCAAACCTATCAGCATTGACAAAAGTCTCTCGAAACTTCTGTGCTGTCATTTTATAGTTATAATTTAACCTGCTTCTAATATCTTCAATCATTTATCACTCCAGTCACATTTATTAATAAAAGATTAATTACTAGAATTAACTTGCGATATATATGGTTTAAGATACCCTGATGCTTAGTAAACCAATATTGGTATTCTCTAATAGACGAAATACCGTTACCTTATGATAATAGTATCAATATAAAATTCTTACAAGATAAAATTTATAGAATTGGATACATATGTTTTCCGAAACATCCATTCAATTGTATAACTAATTACTGATTCAACTATAATTTTAGCACATTTACCCGATAATTCACTGGTATATTATAAATAATTTTTTTAAATTATGGAAGAAATTTTTATCTAGTTTATCATTAAAAAAATAATAATATCAGGATATTAATTTGATTAGAAAAAAGGGAAAATATAGAAATATTATTATATTATTTATAATTATTGTTTTTTCCCTTATTTCCCTTAAACTATTCATTTTATACACCGAGAGCACAAAAAAAACCACTACAGTACAAAAGATAAAACCTTCACCCGTGGAGCGTCCCCCTGCAAAAAAAGAAGAAAAAGAAGTAGCGAGAAAAATTATTCAACCACCAGAAAAGGTCATTTCAAAAATAGCCATAATAATAGATGATGTGGGATATAATTCCGAAAATATTGATGATTTCCTGAGTTTCAATGGGAAGCTCACCTTCGCCGTACTCCCATTTCTTGAAAACTCAGAAAAATATGCTACAGAAATAAAAAATAGAGGATTCGAAGTTATGATCCACATACCAATGGATCCGGTAGATAATAAAAATCACAATCCCGGCCCCGGGGCCATTCTGAGAGACGACTCAGCTGAAACAATAAATTATAAACTAAGTAGAATGATCGATAATGTGCCATTTGCCAAAGGTGCAAATAATCATATGGGGAGTTATATAACTGCAAACGAGACTCAGATAAAAACAGTTCTCATGTATCTCCAGAAAAATAATTTTTACTTCGTTGACAGCCTCACCACTCCGGATTCAAAAGCCTATAAGATTGGAAAATCACTGGGCATGGATACAATAAAGAGAGATGTCTTTATTGACAATAAGGATGATTATAAAGAAGTATACTATCAAATACAGAAATTAAAGAGAATTGCAAAAAAAAGGGGGTACGCAGTTGGTATAGGGCATATCCATAAGAGAAGTACAGTAGAGGTTTTAAAAGATATATTGCCGGAATTAAAACGGGAATCATTCGAACTTGTTTTTGTGTCAGAACTAATGAAAGACCAGCACAGATAAGCACTGATGGTTACTTCAATCAGATTAATATTTGACTTTTAATAACTACCTGAATATCCTTTTCAGAATAATAAACTGGGGGAGAATCTCAATCAGTGAAAATTCTGGGGATAGAAACAAGCTGTGATGAAACAGGGGTAAGCATAGTTGAAGATGGGAAAAATATACTTAGTAATATTGTAGCAACCCAGTTCGAGTTCCATGAAAAATACGCAGGAGTGGTTCCCGAGATAGCCTCGAGAAGGCATCACGAAGTTATAAACCACGTTATAGAGGAGGCCTTTAACAGGGCAAATACCAGGTATGAAGAGATCCAGGCCGTGGCAGTGGCCTCACATCCAGGGCTGATAGGTTCCCTACTTGTGGGAATGATTGCTGCAAAGGCAATCTCAATGTCTCTGGAAATCCCAATAATAGGAGTTAACCACATAGAAGCTCACCTTTATTCAATACATTTCAACAATGACGTAAGGTACCCCCTGCTAGGACTGGTAATCTCAGGAGGGCATACCCTCCTCACAATAGCAGATAAAATAGGGAGCTACAGGATACTCGGAAGCACGCTTGACGACGCAATTGGCGAAGCATTCGATAAAGTGGCAAAAGCTCTTGGACTTGGATATCCAGGAGGCCCTGAGATTGAAAATTACTCGAAAAATGGTTCGGAAGAGGCGTATGATTTTCCAAGGGTAATCCTTGATGGAGGAAGAGACAGGTACAACTTCAGCTATAGCGGTCTTAAAAATGCCGTGATAAACCAGAGAAAACGTTTCAAAAAAACCGAAAAACCAGAATCAATTGAGGACATAGCAGCTTCATTTCAGGCCGCAGCAACTGATGTCCTTTTAACAAAAGTCAGATGGGCTGCAAAGGATTTTGGAATAAACAGGGTTGCTGTGGTAGGTGGTGTGGCAAACAACTCAAGAGTAAAGAAAATATTTCTTGAAGCTAAAGACCTCGAGGTCTACTTTCCCAGCCCACCGCTCACAGCAGATAATGGAGCAATGATTGCCGGACTTGGGTATCATAAAATGATGGAAGGAAGGATCGATGATCTGACTCTGGAACCTGTGTCCAGATTAAAAGAAATAAAGAAGGGGAAAAGGTCTAAAAATGGGAATTGAAGAGAGAGATGTGAGGATTAAAAAACTAAAAGAAATCGAAGAAATGGGAATCGAACCCTATCGTGAAAGATACGAAAGAACCCACTCACTAAGCGAAGCAAAAAAGCTCCCACTCGGAACCAAGGGTATACGGGTCGCCGGGAGAGTTTTTACCATAAGAATATTTGGGAGGCTTGTCTTTGCAACCATTCTTGACTTTTCAGGAAAGATGCAGGTAGCACTTCAGGAGAAAACACTTGGCAAAGAGAAATTCCAATTCTTTAAGAAATACATCGATATCGGCGATTTTGTTGGTTTCGAGGGCACACTTTTTAAAACAAAAATGGGAGAAATAACAATTGATGTTAAAAGTTTTGAGCTATTATCAAAAGCCATTCGTCCTCTGCCAGAAAAATGGCATGGACTTCAGGATATAGAACTCAAATACAGACAGAGATATCTCGATCTGATAATGAATGAAGAATCAAAAGAAAGATTCATTAAAAGAACAAAAATTATTAAATCAATCAGGGATTTTCTGGATAGTAATGGATTCCTCGAGGTGGATACCCCAGTGCTTCAAACAAAACCATCAGGTGCAATTGCAACTCCATTTATAACCCACCACAATGCTCTTGATATGGATCTTTATCTGAGGATAGCTCCTGAGACATATCTCAAAAGGGTCATAGCTGGTGGATTTGAAAAGGTATATGAGTTTGCAAGATGTTTCAGAAACGAAGGTATAGACCCCTCCCATCTCCAGGATTTTACGCTTCTTGAGTATTATGTGGCGTACTGGAATTTTGAGGATAACATGAGATTTACAAAAGAGCTGATCAAACATGTTTTAACGGAAATTAATGGATCACTGATCCTGAAAACCAGAGGCAAGGAGATAAACTTTGATGGTGAATGGGAAGTGATCACAATGAGAGATCTAATCCTGAGGGATACAGGAATAGACTATACAGAGCTGGGCGATGAAAAGAGCCTTATTGAGGAGATTAAAAAAAGGAATATTGAAATACAGGATATCGAAAAAATGGGTTTTGGTACAATCATAGATAATCTGTATAAAAAAGTTTCAAGACCCAATATAGATGGTCCTCTATTTATTATACATCATCCCATTGAACTTTCGCCACTGGCAAGAAAGAACTCTAAAAACCCCAGGGTTACCGATAGATTTCAGCTTGTTGTTGCTGGATGGGAAATAGTAAATGCCTACAGCGAATTAATAGATCCAATTGATCAACGCGAACGGTTCGAAAAGCAAATGGAGATGCGTGCAAAAGGGGACGAAGAAACCATGGTAATGGATGAAGACTTTCTTGTGGCAATGGAACATGGTATGCCACCAATGTCTGGTTGGGGAATGGGGATCGACAGATTTGTATCACTTTTAACTGACCAGGAAAATCTGAGAGATGTTGTTCTTTTTCCATTAATGAAACCACTTGACTATAAATAAGTCTTCATAAAGTAATAAACTACCAGTAACAACCTCAGTTTCGGTTATACTCTCATGATGTAAATCAATTAATCCACTTTTCCATGGTGACTTCAGTATAACGTAATTGAAAAAAATAATTTCACTTAATCATCTATAACTATCTTCACTATTCCACTGATTAAGGTTAAATTTAGATTACCTTGAAAATTTGCCTGCTGTGTCCGTGATGTCGGCTATGCCTACAATTGAGCCAACGCCAACATTGAAGGGGTGTCAATATCTACCTGTGGAATGCACTCGCCCTCAGGGGTTTTAGAGTACAGGAAGCAGGTGTGAGACAACCCACCTGAGAGATCAGGTTCAATAAGGTCCCGGCACACGGCACATGCGGGCACTTTTTACTTGGATTATGGTATTTTACCCAAGCAGGATAGCCATCAACGATTCAACCGGTTTTACTTAAAAAGCACTATATATAACACCAACTTCTAAAAATCTCTTTACAATCGATCTACAGAAATGGTTATTCGTTGTAATCGCGCTCTCCCAGAAGTACTTTCAATTCTTTGATAGTCGAGATAAGTTTACTTCTGTCTAAATTTCGGAATCTCTCAGGTACCATTTCCCTGCTGGTACACTCCAATACTGCTACAAGGTTTTGTAACTCAATTTCGTGGGGATAATTGGGTGGAATAAAATCTCTGATGGTTTGCTCAAGATCCTCTTTTGTCACAATAACATGGTTATTCATCGCTGCCTGAAACTTTGCTCTGATTAAAATTGATTCAAGATCAGCTCCAGAAAACTCAAAATTGTATTTATTAAAAATCTCCACAATATCAAACTTCTGTGCTTTTATCTTCAGCTTTCTTAAGAGCGTATAGTACAGATCCTCTTTCTCTTCCATTGTTTCCGGATAAAATAATGCAAGATGCTCTTCAGCCCTTCCCTGTCGTTTTAGGTCTATCGGAAGCAGGTCCGGTCTGCACGTGATTAAAAACCATATTATTTTTCCTCTGTACTCGGTATTCCCCATAAAGCTCGCAATCTGGGCAAATATCCTGTTACTCGTACCTGAATCTCCCTCCTGGTGTCTATGTCCCAAAAATGCGTCTGCTTCGTCTATCATGACTCCAACCGGGGCCATTGCCTTCAGTATGTTTAGTATTTTTTCGAGGTTTGCTTCTGTCACCCCCTGCCATTTGCTTCGAAAGTTTTTAAATTTGACAATTGGAATGCCAATCTCACCGGCAAAAGCTGTAACCATGAAAGACTTTCCCGTACCAACTGGCCCCGATATTAAATATCCCATTGGTAAAACATCAAGTCTGCCCTGCTTAATAGCCCTAGCAGCACTCTTGAATCTCTTTTTCACAAACTCATGTCCTGAAACCATTGACAGATCAAAATCCGCCTCTATAAACTCCAGAAGCCCTATAGCTTCACTTTCAATAATCTCTTTCTTCTTTTGTTTCAGGTAATCAAGGGTTATTTTTCTGTTCTCCTGGTAAGACTCAGCAGCTATCTGATTTATATTCACCAGATTTAATCCACCTGTTATACTTGCGAGCTTTTTTGGTGTGAGAGAATCATCGAGGAGCAGTTTTCCCTGCTTTTGAAGATACTGGAAGAAGCTTTCGCGAACCTTTGTATCGGGTATAGGAATATAGACCTTTACAGTACTTGGTGATCGTACAATACGATTACTCAAATCTGCAAGATTCTCAGTTAAAAGGATAATTGAAATATCATTCTCATTAAAAAGGGGATCAGTTGCCCATCTGTTCAGGGTTACAAGACAAAAACGATCCTCGTCTGTATAGCTTGAAAGTTCAGCATTTGGAACAATTGTCTCGGCATAGTCAACAATGAGTACAATTCTCAGCTTATGCCTTATGTTGTTATAGAAAAATTTTTCCAAGTATTGAAAAGCGGCAACAGGATCCTTTGAACAAAACTCCTCTGCACTCCTATTCTCGTATATTGACCTCATTACTGCAAGGTATTCCTGTTTCATTTCTGGCTTACAGAACGTAATTCCCGACGAGCGATCGTAGTAAATTATAATATCTCTGTTGCCGAAAAGAATCTCGGAGATATAGTCCTGAATCTTAACAAAAACAAACTCATCCTCGTGCATCTTATGAGGAAGAAAATCCCTTATGTTGCCATATACTATGTAGAGATTGGCGGTTTTCGAACAGTACTTATAGGAAAGTTCCTGTGCCCATGCTGGAAGGATTCTTATAAAAGGAAGATGCTTTAATATTAACTGCTCTCCCACGTTCCCCTCCCCGAATGCATGGATTTTATATGAATATAACATATATTTATTGATTAAACATCTTTTTTTAATTACTGTATATTCGTACAAGGGGGGCAAAAATGGGCAAACGGGGAGATCTTAATGAGCTTGTAGAAAGAATTGAATCACTCAATAGAAGAATACAGATTATGGAAGCAAAACTGGAGGAAAACAAAAGATTTACATTTGATGAGATAAGAGACATCCTCATCAAAATTTCTAATCTCGAAGAAAATCAGAGAAAACTCAACGCTGAAATCTCAGACCTGAAAAGAAAACTGTAACTAACAAGAACCCGGCCTACCCTCTCTTCCTTTATTTATCCTGTATCTATCCCATCTACATTTATCCTATCCATGTAAACATCAAATTACAATTTCTTACCCCATTCTTCACCATAAGCTATTTCTTCAAGGGGTAATCTATTTTTGATCTTAACTTTATCCTCTGCCGGATATCCCACAGTGAGAAGTTCAACAACCCTGATGTTCTCGGGGATATTCAATATCTTTTTTATCTCATCCTCATAAAAAGCTCCAATCCAACACGTCCCAAGTCCAAGTTCAGTGGCTCTTAAGGTAATATGGTCAATGGCAATCGCAACATCAAAAAGATAACATTCATAGCCACTTCTCATTTTATGAAAATCTGTATCGGCACAGCATACAAAAACAACAGGCGCATCACCCACAAATTTCTGTCCCGCTGAAGCTTCCGCCAGTTTCTTTCTTTTATTTTCATCTGTAACAACAACAAATCTCCACTCCTGCCTGTTACCAGCCGATGGTGCAAGTCTTGCAGCCTCGAGTAAAGCAATTATTTTTTCCTTTTCAACAGGCCTGTCAGAGTAATTCCTTACGCTGTACCTCTTTCTAATTGCCTCTTCAACAGTCATTTTAACCTCCCTACATTTTTTTTCAAATATTCTTCACTAACATACTACCTTATAAAATTGAAGAACCAGGCTTTCCAGAAATTGATAATCAAACATCACCTCTCATACAGATAGTTAAAGCACAAACCGATTCTGAACACCTATTAATCTGTTGAACACTAAAAAGTGCAGACAGTGTTATACAAGCTCCATTTCTATCATTTTTTCAGCAATCTGTACAGCATTCAGTGCAGCACCTTTCCTTATATTATCAGAAACGACCCACATATTAAGGGTATTTGGAGCTGTTTCATCTTCCCTTATTCTTCCAACAAAAACTTCATCCTTACCGGTTGCATCAAGCGGCATTGGATAAATGCTATTGGCAGGATCATCAAGTACTTTGACTCCTGGAAACTCTGAGAGTGCTTTCTTTGCATCCTCTACAGATATTTTGTCTTCAAATTGAACGTTTATTGTTTCAGAATGAGAATTGAAAACTGGGACTCTGACACAGGTCGCTGTTATAGCCATATCCGGAACACCAAATATTTTCCTCGTTTCCTTTATCATTTTAATCTCTTCACCATAATAACCTGGAAATTCATCTTTCAAACTGCTTATCTGAGGAATCAGGTTTGAAAATATCTGGTATGGGTACACCTCATTCTTCATCTCTTTCCCTGACACATAGCTATTAATCTGGTCTTTCAATTCCTGAACAGCTTTGCTTCCCGAGCCAGATACTGCCTGATATGTTGAAACTACTACCCGTTTGATCGGTGAAATTCTATGGAGTGGGGCCAGAGCCATAACCATTTGAATTGTAGAACAATTCGGATTTGACACAAATCCCCGATGTTTTTTTAGATCCTCAGGATTTACCTCGGGAACAACAAGAGGTACCCTTTCATCCATTCTGAAATCGTCCCCATTATCTATTACAACAACTCCTTTCTTTACTGCCTCCCAACCATACTGTCTCGAGGCTCCTTTAGCCCCCTCAGTGCCTGCAAAAAGGGCTATGTCTATGCCATCAAAGCTGTCAATGGATGTGGCTTCAACAAGAAACTTCTCTCCCGCAATTTCCTCTTCCCTCGTACTTCTTGCAAATATTCTTAATTTATCAATTGGAAAATCCCTCTCCCTGAGTACCTTAACAATCTCGGTACCCACAAGCCCAATCCCAACAACTGCAACATTATACTTTTTCATAAATATCCCCTTACACTTTAGTCCAATTTTTTCAATTTATGATAATTATTTTACATACTAGAGTCAATTTTAATAGAAACTAAAAAATCACTGGTCATGTTTGTCAGTTATTAATATTATTTTCTGATTCCTTTTCTATATCTATCAATATAGGAGGGGAAAATGGGAGATACCGAAGTCAAAGAACTTGAAAAAAGGGTAAGTGCACTTGAATCTAAAATCAAAAGAATCGAAAGTAAAATCAGAAATGAAATCGAGCGTAATATAAAAAAAATGAAAGAAGAAATAGCGAAAAAAAAGGATAAATAAAAAGCTGGGTTTTTTGCCCAGCTTTTTAATAATAATCTTCAATATAATAATCTTAATACATCTGCTTTTATTACTCTTTGAATATAGAGCCTATCTCTCCAACCTTCTTTACTTCAGATCTGGATGCATCAATATTTGCTTTTTGAATTGCCTCATAAACCTCTTTGCGATGTACCTTCACATTCTTTGGGGCACTTATACCTATCTTCACCTGTTCTCCCTTTACCTCAACAATTGTAAGTTCAATATCATCTCCTATCATTATACTCTGATGTGGCTTTCTCGTAAGAACAAGCATCAATCATTACCTGCTTTTTATCAAATTTGCATTTCTTTTCTTCATTTCGTCAAGAATGTAATGCTTAACGGTATATTTCTCGTTCAACGAAATAACCTGCTTTGCTACCTTTGTTTTTCTGTTGATTATAATAGGACCCATAAGATTTGCTGATATCCTCGAAGGATCCTCAGGGACAGTAACGATTGCAAAATCAATTATATCATCCTTGCTCTCAGGATTAAGGGACTTAATATCTTCTTCCCGTACCATGAGCTCATAATCTTCCATGAATAATCTTGGATTAACGAGAAGAAAAGCAAGTTCGGGAATGCTTTCAGCCTGGAGCCAGTAAAATGGTCCCTCCCGTGAATCTAGTAGATAGTAATATTTTACATCTTCAAACCCTATTATCCCCTCGGGGAAATAAATCCTCTGCCTCTCACTAACCTCGATCTCGCCATAGGGTTTGGTTTTGATTTTTTTCATTACCCATCTCCTTATCTAAGAAAATCTAACAATGTATGTTGAATTATTCTTGCTGTAACTCCAAGAGCTGCCTGATAGGCAACCTCAAGAGTCTTCAATTTAGTTATACTCTCAGCAACATCAACATCCTCCGTTCTGGAGAGTATCTCCTCAAAGGCGGTTTTGTTGTCTATTATTCTTTTTTTAACGATTTCAAGCCTGTTTGCTTTCGAGCCAAGTTCTGCCCTGTATTTAAGAACATTATCAAGAGCGAGATCAATACCAGCAAGAGCCCTTGAGCCCACATCCTCAATATCGTCCATGTAAAGTGAATCCCTCAAGTGCATAACCATATCAAAAACAGTTCCACCAAAAAATCTGGCCGTTGGTGAAATATTCTTCGGCGGATTTTTCCCCGATATTACACCAAGCTCCTGCATCACCGTACTGCCACCAATATCCTCAACCCATATATCCCTTGCCGAGGTTGTTTCCAGAATTATTCCACCATTTCTCCGGTTTACAGATGCTCTCACCGACACCCCGGCATTATTTATCCTGTTCACTATTGTTTCAATATTATCACCGGCCTTAAACTTTATCTCCACACCGTTTATTCTAACCACAGAATCCTTTGCCACAATGTAGTTAGATGCATCCACATCCGAAAATAGCATGGAGTTTTCAGCCCAGAAAACCTCATTCCCAGGGGCATTTATAGAAATTATTGCCCCTTCTCCAATCTGCCTGTTCTGATTCCCCATATCTCCCAGATATTCAACCTTCTGGATAACCCTCTCGCCCGCGTATTTCGAATATGTTTCAAATACCTTAAAAGGATCCTCAAGGGTATCGTTACCGGCAAATATGGCTTTTCCTTTATACTTGGAGTTGGCAAGATCCACAAGTTCTCTCAGCAACTCATCAATCTCTGCAGCGATCTTCGCACGATCTTCCTTAGTATATATCCCATTTGCACCTTGAACTCCGAGTTCCCGTATTCTATGAAGTATATCGGTTACAGAGGCCAGGGTACTATCGGTAAATTTGAGCCTTGCTGAGGCATCATCAATATTCTTCTCAAAAATACCGAGCTCGTAAAGAACCTTTTTGTAAGCAATTGCATTTGCCACATCTGCGGGATTATCCCTGGGCAACCTGTTTTTCTTTCCCGTTGCTATTCTGTTCTGGGTTTCAAGCATTCTCTCGGTATTTCTCTTAATAATCTCTATAAGATTATCAGAAATCATTCCACCCGTAACCCTCATCGATTCACTCCCTCATATTTCAGATCATTCTGTTAATAAGGAGATCAAGCATTTTATTTACTTCTGTAATAAACCGGGCAGCTGCAGCATAACCATGCTGAAACTTAACCAGGTTTACAAGTTCTTCATCAATGCTTACACCCGAGATGGATTTTCGCAGGTTTTCAAGATTTTCCACAATCATTGATAAATTTTTCTCTGCATTACCGGCCGTTTCACCTTTTAAACCTGTCTTGGATATAATTCCCTGGTAGAACTCATTTATCGTCGTTTTTCCACCTACCATTATGTGGTCAAACCTTACATTGGCTATCTTCAGTGCATTGTCCCCATTGCCAGCACCTGAGGAAAGATCAGGTATTCCATCTCCATCTGTATCGGTTCCGGTACTCGCTGCTATCGATTCAACCTCATTCTTTAAAACCTCATTAACCCCTATCCACGAGGAGGGGTGAGGGGACGGTGCTACCATAAAATCGCCAGCCAGCACAGCAGACATACCGGCGTTGCCTCGATCGAATGCACCTTGCGGCCCACTCTGATTCAGTATACCACTGAATTGAACGAGGAAATCCCCAGAATCCTCGAGGTGCTCTATCATAAAGTTTTCACTGTAGGATTTAACCACAAGTCTACCATCAGAGTTTACATACATTCTTATATCTGTCCCTGCATTATTGACCTTTTTCACAACATCTTCAACCGTATCGGTGGGTGTATACCGAACCGTCACTCCATTGCCGAGTATTATTGTGCCCGTAAGGCCAACAACATCATCCAGGCTTAACTTTTTAGTACCACTGATCCTGAATATCGCAGTGCCATCTATAAATCCATCCCCGTTCGAATCGTAATTTCCATTCCTGTCAATAGCAATAGATTTTTCCGTAAAAAAATCAATCCCGGTTTTCAAATTAAGCCCGAATCCTCTTCTATGAATACTGTTAACAGCATCCGTTACAGTAACAGCAAGCACATCAAGATCATGGATCTGCGATTTTATTTCTATATCCCTTGCGTCAAGAAGAGCTTTTAATTCGCCGGATCTTATATCTACAACCCCACCATCATCCCACAGGATATCCGAGTATCCTTCATTCTGAGGATTTTTTACAAGAAGTAGTTTCTGAAAATGTTTACCCTGAACAAGATGCTTTCCACCTATATACACTATAAACTCATCGCTATCACTTCTACTAACACTTATATTTACAAGCTTAGAAAGCTTTTCCACAAGCAGATCACGTCTATCCCACAGATCATTTGGATTATCACCTGAAGATTCTGAGCGCAAAATTTCTTTATTGAGCTTTGCTATCTGCTGTGCCAGGCTATTTACCTCTTCAACTTTTACAGCTATAGTTTGCTCTATGTTATCCCTTATGGATTTTAGAGCCATATAGAGGTGATTAATGGACTCACTCAGTGCTTCTCCACTCTCTCTGACAGCCTCTCTCGGAGCTATTTCCTCAGGGTTGTTTGCCAGCTCCTGCCAGGAAGCCCAGAACCTGTCAAGGGCATTCAGAACACCATATCCCGAAGGCTCATTATGAACAAGCTCCACCTGTCTTATCCATTCACTCATCGAACGCCAGTAAGCAAGAATGTTCTTTTCACTGAGGATTCTGTCTTCCAGTAGAAGATCCCGTGCCCTCATTATTTTTTCTATTTTTACCCCCTGACCAATCTGCCCGGCTGTTAATTCCCTGGTCAGACCGGGGATGTAAAGAGGGTCAAATACCTGAAATGTAACTTTCTGCCTTGAATACCCTTCTGTTTCCGCATTTGTAAGATTATGCCCTGTAATCCCCAGAGCAGCCTGATGTGTAATAATACCCTTTTTACCTATTTCTATTCCTGAAAATGTAGATTGCATATTACCCTCAAGCCTTAATATTTAATACAAGCGGATAAATATTTCTTTCACTTTTTTCCTCTCTACCTCCGGTGCCGTAAAGAACACCAGAAGACCCATTTCCAGAGAGTAATGCCACTGTATAATCAATAACCTCAAGCGAGACCTTAAGTAGTGTATCTATCTGAACAACCAGGCTTTCTATTTCTTTAACTATCCTGCTCAGCTCATTGGCCTTTCTCACCAGAATATCGTTTTTATCAGTTTCAAACATGGAAACCAGTTGAGAGATACTGATGCTCCCATCTCCGGCAATCTCATTTACAATCTTTACCCTTTCATCCTCAAGACTCCGGATTTGAGCAAGCAAGGGATTACTTTCCTCAACCAATTCCTGTAGTTTTTTCCAATCCTGGGACACGACGGCATCAAGCTTCTTATTCAGCATACTTAATAAACTCTTATGCTTCCTTATCTGCAAATCAAGATTTGAAATCAATTTTCCAAGTTTTTTCTCCATCAATATTCTCCTAACAGAGGTTTATGATTCCCCCCACAGGATTTTTATCTTTCTCTTTCTATGTTTCGGTAGAAATTTCCTTTTGATAAGGGTTAATTTTATTATAAGAAGAAGATTGAACTGCACTGCAAAAGTATGAATAAACATGTTCCTCACCAAATAAGAACCAACAGAATACCGCAATAGTTTTGGAATTAGACATCCTCGTTTTAGATTAAAACATCAATACAGATTGACACAATCCACCTTGAGAGTAAAAGAGAGTAAAATTAATCTAAGAGTATGTGAGGGGGCTATCAGCCTAGCTTTCCGAGAAGTTTAAAAACAGCTGTTTTATTGGATAATCCACAATCGAATAATCCGAGTATCTTTCCTTCAGGCTCTTCAGAGCCTCAACAAGATGGGGATTGCTTATTCCATATTTAATCGAAAGATGTGCTTCCATGTAAGCTGAAAGGTCATCGCAGGCCTTAACCAATCTGCCAAACAGAGGATTATTCTCATCTTTATTGTATAGCCTGACCATATCCTGGTCTTTTATATTTTTAATAATGGTTCCATCCAACAGTACCTTATTGTCAAATTCGTCAACGACAAAATATATGATCTCATCATGCCATTCGTTGGGTAAAAGCGGAAGTATTACTTCTTCAAGCTGAAACCTTTCATATTCCTTTATTATAGAATCAATCCCCGTAACAGACCGCTTAACCGGTGAGATTATATCCCTCGTCAGAACCTCGGGAAGATCATGAAAAAGTCCTGCATAGAAGTTATTGTACAGGGCCTTATCACAGAGCCCCATCTCAAGGGAGCAAAGAAAACTCGTAATTGCAACAACACCGAGATGCCCTAGAACTGAGGTCTGGGGAATCCTAGGTGTTCCGGCCCATCTTTTTTGAAACCTCAGTTGACCACACAGGGTTAAAAAGCCGTAAGATTTTTTCTTAAGTGATATCTTCCTGACACCTGATAGTTCATAAAAATCTTCAAGTTTATTTTCTATCTCCTCTCTCGTTTTTTCGATTCCATAAATAAATCTATTCAGCCGGTAAAGTATCCCAAATTCCCACCAGGTCGAGATATAGTGAGCAGCCTGCAGAATTCGTTTTTCAAGCTTCGCATATTCTCGATCAAGAAAGTACCTTTCAAACCTCTGTAGAAAACCACCACTTATTTCCCTTATCTCGTCCCTGATATTGTCCAGAACATACCTGTTCAGCTCCTCGCCTTTTGTCTGCATCATTTTATGAAAAACCGAGGGCTTTAGATCGGTCAATATAACCCTGTGGAGAAGTTCGAAAACACACCCCTCCATCAATCTGTTCCAGTTTACCTTTTCTGCTCTATCAGCCTCTTCATATTTGGCGATTATCCAGGCAATAATCATCTTATGCGCCTGTTTGTCCAGTTCTGTGAACTCGACAGGTCTTACATGATCATTCCACCTCTGTATAGTCGCCGCCTCATACAACCTTTCAAAAAGCTTTTTGGAAAGCATCTGTTTATCTCCAGGGAAGTCCGAGAATGGAGTTAAGGACCCCCTTTAAAACTTTGATCCCTCTTTCAATAAACAAAAAGTCAATAGAGCTCAACACCAGTTGGGTAGAGACCTCAATGCTGCTTTTAGGACTTCTTGATCAAAGACTCAGCTTCATCCGCCACTCTCCGCGGAGTAAATCCAAATTTCTCCATCAAAACTTTATATGGAGCGGATACACCAAATCTCTCAATCGAGATTACCTTTCCCCTGTCACCAGTGTATCTCTCCCAACCTAGGCCAACACCTGCCTCTATAGAAACCCTGGCCTTCACATCGTCCGGCAATACCTCTTTTTTATACTCTTCCGGCTGAGCCTCAAATAGCTCCCAACTTGGCATGGCAACAACCCTTGCCTTTATACCCCTTTCTTTCAGAACATCCATAGCCTCAAGGGCAAGGGATATCTCAGAACCAGTGGCAATAAGGATCACATCGGGCTTTCCATCTGAATCTGCCAGCACATACCCACCTCTTGTTAACATGCTTGCCGGCGCATATTTGCTTCTATCAATAACAGGTAATCCCTGTCTGCTGAGTATAAGACCAACCGGACCATCATGTGTAAGGGCAAATTTCCATGCTTCAGCAGTTTCGTTGGCATCACTAGGCCTTATAATAATAACATTTGGAATAGCTCTCAGAGCCGCTATGTGTTCCACACTCTGGTGGGTTGGGCCATCCTCACCAAGCCAGATACTATCATGCGTCCATACCCAGATTACATGAAGCTTCTCAAGAGCTGCCACCCTAACCGCACCTCTCATATAATCCGAGAATGTGAGGAAGGTTCCTCCAAATGGTATTACTCCACCATGATAGGCAAGTCCATTCAGTATCGCTCCCATCGCATGTTCCCTGACACCAAACCTGATATTCCGCCCTCCAGGATTATCAGCCTGCTGGTCACCCATACCTTCCATATAGGTGTTACAGGAGGGTTCAAGATCAGCTGCTCCTCCAAGAAGATTTTTTATCACCGGTGCCAGACCGTTTATAACCTTTCCACTTGCCTTCCTTGTTGCCACACCACCCTCATCAGGCTTAAATACCGGGACTGATTTTTCCCACCCTTCGGGGAGTTTTCCAGCCCAGAATTCATCCCACAGCTTTGCAAGTTCGGGGTATTTTCCAGCGTACTCATCGAACTGTTTTTTCCACTCTTCTTCTGCTTTCCTACCCTTTTCAATTGCTTCTCTGAAATGCTCAAGAACATCATCTGGCACGTAAAACTCAGGCTCAAGAGGCCAACCAAGATTTTCCTTGGTTAGTTTTATTTCATCGGGCCCCAGTGGAGAACCATGGATTGATGAAGTATTTGCTTTATTGGGGCTCCCATATCCTATTGTTGTTCTTACCATAATCAGGCTTGGTTTTGACGATTCTTCCTGAGCTTCTTTAATGGCTTTTCTGATAGCATCAAGATCGTGATTTCCATCTTCAACCACCAACACCTGCCATCCATAGGATTCAAATCTTTTTCCCACATCCTCTGTAAAGGTAACAGAGGTTGGGGCGGCCAGAGAGATTTTATTATCATCATAAAGAACAATTAATTTCCCAAGTTTCTGATGACCGGCAAGAGATGCAGCCTCTGAGGCTACGCCCTCCATCAGGTCTCCATCAGTGGCAATAACATATGTATAATGATCAACTATTTTATAATTATCCCTGTTAAATAATGAAGCAAGAAACCTCTCGGCAATCGCCATTCCTATGCTGTTGCTGATTCCCTGACCCAGAGGACCGGTGGTAGCTTCAACACCAGGTGTGAGATGTCTCTCCGGGTGTCCCGGTGTAATACTCCCATACTGTCTGAATGATTTGAGCTGTTCAAGAGTCATTGCATCATAACCTGTTAGATATAAAAGAGAATACAGCATCATTGAACCATGACCACCGGAGAGAATAAACCTGTCTCTATCCGGCCATGATGGATTTTTGGGATTGTGCTTTAAAAAATCATGCCAAAGCACATAAGCCATAGGGGCAGCTCCCATAGGAAGCCCTGGATGACCTGACTTTGCTTTCTGAATTGCATCAATAGAAAGAAATCTGATCGTATTAATAGCCTTTTTCTCCAGTTCTGTCATTGTCACCTCTCCTTGATATACTATGTTATTTATTTTTTACTGCCTGTAATTATAATCAGGATATAATATTATTTTTTCCGCCCAAGGAAAACTATTTTTCTACTGATAACAGCCATATTTCACAGTTTTAGAAATAATTATCCCCGCAAATAATTTGAGTGGAAAGAGATTTGGATTGCATAACTGAAAAGATGAGTGAATCAATCGGTATCCGGGTAACGAGCCGTAATAGATTTGATAACATTATAGGTCTCAAAAAATGCATCGACCAGTTCGGGATCAAACTTTGTACCGGAAAGACTTTTCATTTCTTTCAGTACCCGGTCCTCCTCCCAAGCCTTTTTATAGGCTCTTTTGGATTGAAGAGCATCAAATACATCTGCTATTGAGACGATTCTCCCAAATAAAGGTATTTCCTCTCCTTTCAGCGGCAGTGGCTTACCATCCGGTCCCTTTTTTATAGGCTTGCCTGTTAGAACATCTATATGACCAGGATATCCCGTTCCATCCCAGTTCTCATGGTGTCTGAGGGCCACCTGCGAAGCTATCTCATCGAACTCTGATTGCTTTTGAATAAACAATCTTGCACCGAGGTAAGTATGGGTCTTCATTATTTCTCTTTCTCTCTTTGTGAGTTTCCCAGGCTTTTTCAGAATAACATCTGATATCGCAACCTTACCCACATCATGGAGCATGGCCGCCATTCTGAGGATGTCCCTTTTTTTGTTAATCTCTTCCCTGCTCAGACCATGTTTTTTTGCCCAACATTCGTATATCTCTGTTGCATACCCAGCAACTCTGTTAACATGAGCTCCAGTTTCCTTGGGATCTCTCAGCTCCGCCATCGCTATCATACGAAGAATCAAAGCTCTTGTAAGCTGGGCTCGCTGAAGAGCCATACTTGCAGTAGATGCAAAATGAAGGCATATTACTTCATCCTCGCCATCAAACGGGATAACCTCTCCATCGTGGTTTTTCTTATTTATTATCTGGAGAACCCCTATTACCTCGCCTGTAGCATTTTTCAGAGGAACGGTGAGCATTGACTGGGTTTTATACTTCGAGACCTTATCGTAACTGGAATCGAATTTATAAGGAGCATCCTGGGGGATTTTATAAACATCTGGTATATTTAGTGTCTTGCCAGTAGAAGCAACATAACCCGCTATCGAACCTGTAGTAATTTTCATCTTAAATGTGAGATAAATCAGCTTCTGCCCTGGTGGCAATTTTCTCTGCATCGTATCATTCTGGGCATAACTGAAAACGAGATGGTCATCCTCCCGTATGTATATAGAACCGGCATCTGCATTTGTGATCTTCCTGGCCTCAGTTAGAATCCTCTCCAGCAGGAGATCCAGATCCTGAACCGTTGAAAGTTCATTATCGAGCCTGATAATCTCTTTTAGGCGTTCTACCTCTGTAAGCATACGGCATCAAGCTCCCTATTTCGGATTAACCGACAGGCTAAACAAAAAGCTTCAGTATTGATTATAGGATATTTATCCCCCAAGTTCCAAGTTTTTAAACCTCTTTCCCGTAAATTCTCACATCACTTTCCATGTTTCTCGCAGACAAGTGTAACCATCGATTGCTAATAAACCTTTCAACAAGACGATAAACCAATTGCAATTGTCCATCCATCAAACATGAGGGTAACCATCGAATACCAATAAACTTTTCAACACCTCACAGCTAATAATTTAAAAGTGCCTTCTCATTAATTAATCCAAGACAGGCCTTCAATCTTACAATCCTCCGAACCGAATCCATAATTCTAAATCTGAAATCCACATCATTTTTCACCCTTTTCATCAAAGCATCGAGAAGAGACAACTCATCATTCGGCATGAGTATCATATCCACTCCCGCATCTATTGCTTTTAATTCCGGATCGTCAAAGATCTTTGCAGCCCTCATAGTCATGGCGTCCGTAATAATTATCCCTTTAAAGCCCATCCTATCCCTCAACAGACCTGTAACAATCTTTCTGGAAAGTGTAGAAGGCTTTCCATTTGTGCCGAAATATTCATCGCCTTCTATCGCTATATGGCCAACCATAACAAAAATCACACCACTGTCTATTGCAGTTTGAAAAATTGTCAGCTCCGGAGGAAGCCCCTTTGAAATAACCAGCTTCCTGTGAGTATCTCCTTCCATACTTCCGTGTCCCGGAAAATGTTTGGCGGTGGCGATTATACCATAGGATTGGGTTGTCCGAATAAATATACTTGCATACCTGGAAACCTTTTCCACACTATCCCCAAAAGACCTGTTACCAATAATTGCTCTATTCTGAGAAAGATCACATACCGGGGCATAGTTTACGTGCACTCCCCAGTTTTTCAAAAGCAAAGAGATATCCCTGGCAATGTAACGGCACTCATCGGGGGATTCAATATACTCAGAATACGGTAGAACAACCTTTTTATAAAACCTTTTTGTAATTAAAGTGGGCTCACCATCAATAGAAAATAATGGTAAAAGTATCGAATTTGAATCAATTGCGGCCTGCATATATTTGTTTGCGAGCTCTTTTATTTCTGTGATTGAGTTTTCAAAGAAGATAGTTCCCCCCACTTTTTTCTCTTCAATAAGTTTGAGTGCAAAATCTGGTTTTCTTCCATACCCACCAGATGAGGTAATAATAAGTTGAGAAACAAGATCCTGATCAGGTGTAAGAGAAATAATAGTTTCCACGTAACTGTCGAGAAGATAGCTATCAGAATAATAATCGCTGAGAGAAAAGCCTTCTTTTCCCCTAAGACTTTCTAAAAAACCCTCCAAACCTGTTTCCCCTGTTTCCCCTTCCCGGGTATGAGCAAAACATGGTACATTAGCAAAAAAGACAAAAATAAAAAGCAAACAAAAAAGTATTGGATAAAAAACTACATACTTTTTTGAGAATAATATTAAATATTTAAAAAAAGATACCATAAACTCCATCTCTCGTTTTATTCCTACACTCAATACATCGGTACGTAAAAGATGCTTCTAAATCCCCAGTATTCACCTGTTTTTCAAAGCCCTCAAAAGCATCCAGGTAATTGGTAATAGCAATACTCAATTATAATTTTTTATTTATTTCCATATCTATTTTCTAATCTCTGGCGGCGTCTGCCTGGGAGGTTCGATTCCTCCCAATTATAATTTTTTATTTACTCCTGCATCTATCTTCTAATTACCTTCCACAAGCCATCCTTCATTTGCTTCTCCAATACAGTCCTCCGCCTTTTTATAAGTTTTATTATCTATCAAAGGTGAGCAATCAATTGCATCAATGCCACCTGTATAGATCACATTATCCTCGATTCTCTTTATTTCTGTAATTGTTACTCCAACCGGATTTGGTCTCACAGGCGAACGGGAAGCAAAAACTCCGACCTGAATACCACCACCGGAGGGAGGTGTTACCTTTAGCTCAAAATCCCTTTGCAATCTGTGCATGTAAAATAATACATATACATGCGAAAAGCTTTCAAGCCTGTACAATCCCTCCTTCAGTGACTCATCGATAACAATCCTGCACTCAAACTCTCTCCACCTTCCATCCTGTGGCACACTTTCGGAGAAGGGAGTTTTTATAATACCTATGGGATGGATGTGTATATGGTCGTGTTTTTGGTATTCAACATGATGCTCATGAGCCCTTCCAGCATGCCCCTCACCCTTCAGCATATGGAGCATCTCATCAAATTCCTCATTGATCTTTCTGGAATATTCTACCACATGGGATAATCCATGTACAATATCATACAGACCCAGGTTCCCTGCCTTCTTCATCCATTCGATATTTTCTTTCAAATGCTCCTCATTATGATCTAACCAGTATTCCATAAGTTTAATCAGTTTTTCTTTCTCTCCAATGTCAGACATCACTCCCCCCTTTTATCAAGCACTACATAATTCTTCACAAGATTCACCTCTTTAATGTAATATCCTTTAAGAGATTCAGATTGCCCAAATATGTTTTCGATTATAACCTCATCATCTTTAACCTTCAGAAGGGATGCCTCTTTTAATATAATCCTGTTATCACTTACCTCTCCCTGATATACCGATGACAGACACATCTTTTAACCTCCCACTTTTTATAATCAGGATCAAAGGACCAAAACACTTGATCCCAGAGCAACAACCGGTAGAAAACCCTTTTAATAACTGAACTGAATATCAGATTTTACTGCTCAGGTGGAATTATTATCCACGCAACCAGATATGTGATTATAGCGGGAACGATTCCAGAAACAAGCGCTATAAATACAGCCAGAAGCCTTAAAAGTTTGGGGTCTATGCCATAGATCTCAGCAATTCCTCCAAAAATTCCCGCTATCACTTTATTTGTTTTTGATCTATATATTTTTTTCATTGGATCCATACACTCCTTTTCATTAATTAGATATTAACCAAATACATTACTGAACAGATTACCAAAAATAAGAACCCTTTAATCCTCCATTTTGATTTATATAAAATCTAGGAGCCTTTTGAGACTATGGTGAGGATTTCCTTTATGACATTCCATAAAACCTCGACACTTTTAATGTTAACCTTTTCCTCAGGTGAATGTGCACCAATAATTGTAGGTCCTATCGAAATAGCCTCAATACCCTCTATCCTTCTTTTTAATATACCACACTCCAGCCCTGCATGGATAGCCCTGATTTGCGCCTCTTTTCCCGTAACCTTTTCTATTGCTTTTCTGGCAATCCCGACCAGATTCGATTCTGGCTCAGGTTGCCATGCAGGGTATCCAGTATCCTGGTTTATAACAGCTCCTGCAAGCTCTGATAGAGCTCTGTGAGCATCTGCAATCCACTGGAGTGCTGAATCAGAAGAACTCCTATGACTTGAGTGGATCCTGATTCTATTACCCTCGGTCTTTATGGAGGAGATATTAGTTGAGCTTTGAACAAGACCCTTAAATGCAGGGCTCATCTGTAACACACCATGAGGAAGAGAAAGCACAAAGTTTATGAGTTTCTTAGTACTCTCATAATCCATTGTTTCATTAACAGATTTATCTTCATCTACATCAATTCTGATATCGCTTTCAAAGTCGCCCAGTTCTGTCTTGATCATATCAAAATAATGAATTGCCAGCTCCCTCACAAGCTGCGTCGAATATCTATTCACCGATATCCTGCACATACATTCTCTTGGTATCGCATTGTGTTTATCACCACCTGAAATATCGACAAGTTTAAGAGAGACGACCCTGCCAATCTGATAAAGAATTCGTGCCATCGCTCTTATGGCATTTTCCCTTCCAAGATGGATCTCAGCCCCGGAATGCCCTCCTTTGAAACCGTAGACATGAAGCTTCATAACCTTTGAATCAATCTCAGAAGGAATCCTTTCTACAGTTATAACCATATCAGAATCCCTGCCACCAGCACAACCTATATATATAACTCCCTCACTCTCCGTATCAAGATTGATGAGATATCTCCCTTCAAGTATCCCCGGTTCAAGTTCAAAGGCACCTCTGAGACCTGTTTCTTCCTCCACAGTAAAAAGGCATTCAAATCCATAATCAGAATCCTCTTCAAGCATGGCAAGCATTACAGCAACCCCAATACCATTGTCGGCACCGAGTGTTGTACCCCTGGCTCTTACCCATCCATCTATAACCTCAACCCTGATAGGGTCGCTGCTAAAGTCATGGGTGCAGTCTGAATTTTTTTCGCATACCATATCCATATGGCTTTGAAAAATAATGCCAGTGTCTTTTGAACTGTTACCTGGAAACTTATGCACAACCACATTTCCAGAGTTGTCCACAACATATTTGAGATTTTTTCTCTCACAGAATTTCCTGATATAATCTCTGATACCTGACTCATTCCCCGAACACCTCGGGATCCTGGAAATATCAAAGAAAAATCTCCAGACCAATTCTGGTTTAAGTCCATAGTTCTCTGGATTTTTATTAACTTCTGTCCCTGCCATATCGATTCCCCAAAAAACTCAAGATTTTAATTAAAAAAACCACTTACAGTACCCTCATTGCAATACACTATTAAACCAATCAATACCTGAATTGTAGCGTATAAAGTTTATGATAAATTCCCCTCTTTTTTAAGAGAGTATTATGTGTCCCTTCTTCAACTATCTTTCCATCTTCCAGAACTATTATCTTATCAGCCCTCTGAACGGTTGAGAGCCTGTGAGCAATTATTATAGATGACCTGTTCGCTATTAACTCTTCTGTTGCTTTTTCTATTAACTTTTCTGTTTCAGAATCTATGCTGGATGTAGCCTCATCGAGTATCAGTATAGAAGGATTATAGTAAAGAGCTCTTGCAAAACTCAAAAGTTGATTTTCCCCTGCAGAAAACGTGGCCCCACGTTCCATCACCATTTCATTCTCCCGATTCTCAAACCTGTTAATAAATGAAGCGATCTTCGAGGCTCTGATTACCTCCTCGAACCAATTGCTATCAAACTCTAATCCAAGTTTAATATTATCCCTTATGGAACGTGCAAATAAAAACACATCCTGCATCACGATTGCAATATTCCGCCTTAATTCTTTCAGAGGAATCTGATAGATATTTCTACCATCAATTAGAATTCTTCCCCTCTGAATATCATAAAACCTGGTGAGAACATTTATCAATGTGGTTTTACCGGCACCTGTCGGGCCAACAATTGCAATAGTTTCTCTCGGCTTTATCTCAAAGGATATTCCCTTTAGAACCCATTGCTCTGAATCATAGGAAAACCAGACATCATCAAACACAACATGCCCATTAAATCTTCTAAAACTTTCAGGAGGTCTCTTATCCTCAAATAGTACCCTTTTTTCAAAATTTAACCTACCCTCTCCGGTAAACTTGTCTGGCCTGCCCTCGATTTTATCGCCATCTGGTTCAATATCTCTATTTTTTAAAATCAACAGAATCTTCTCGCCAGATGCCCATGCATTTTGCATAATATCGAACTTCTCGGAAAGGTCTCTCACAGGTTCAAAAAACCTCTCAACATAAGCTATAAACATTATGAGAAGTCCAAATGAAACTGTATTCTGTACTATTCCTCTGGCACCAAAATAAAGGATAATGGCTATTGAAACCCATCTCAGAAAACCAATAAAAGGCCTGAATATTGCATAGATATATAGCTGTTTCAGCTGGGCTCTATACACCTCATTATTCTTTACTTTAAATTTTTTAAACTGTGCATCCTCCCTTACAAAGACCTGGATCAACCTGATCCCTGATATTGCCTCACTGAGAAAGCTGTTGAGTTCTGCTATCCTCGTTCTTATCCTTCGATACGCATCTCTAACTTTTATCCTGAAAAGCACAGTAACAACCACAACGGCAGGATAAACCATTGCAACCATCGAAAAGAGCCTTAGATCAGTTAAAGCCATTACAACAGTAATACCCACCATCAATAAAAGATCCTGGAATAGAGTCACCAAAACATTGGAGAAAAACTCATTCAATGTCTCAATATCATTTGCAACCCTGCTCACAAGCCTTCCCACAGGATTTTTATCAAAGAATGATACCCTGAGTGAGATAAGATGGGCAAAAAGATCTATCCTCAAATCCCTCATCGCATACTGGCTCAATTTCATCAGATACATTATCTGAAAATACGAGGCTATGAATTGAATAAGAAGTATAAGTATAATTTCAAATCCCCTTACTGTAATATTATATATGTCCATTTTTCTTAGTCGAATCATCTCTCCAACCGTAAAGATTGAGGTTTTTTCAATGGGAATCAAAAAAAGATTGTCCGAATACTTTATAATAAACCCATCTTCAACATACCTGTTTAGCTTTATAATCTCAGATTTATCCCTGATCCCAGGTTCAATCAGAATAAACCTCTCAAGGCTTATTGATCCATTCTGCTGGAGACTTCTAATTTCTTTTTTTGAAAATAGCCGTAGATTTGATTTGAAGATAAATAACTCATCTCCATTCAATTTAACTGATTTTTTGATTATCTTTCTGTAGACCCTATCATCAAGAACATTGAGATTGGAAATCTTGCCAATAACTCCCTCTTTCATTACATATCTATCAACTATCTGCTTAAGAATATAGGGAACTGAAAGACTTGCACCTGTAATGACAAATACGAGAAATACTGCTATCACAAGGAACTTTTTGTATCTTAAAAT
Organism: uncultured Spirochaetota bacterium; assembly: GCA_964518675.1. Taxonomy (GTDB): domain Bacteria; phylum Spirochaetota; class B62-G9; order B62-G9; family CAZFGQ01; genus CAZFGQ01. The sequence continues at coordinate 19,149 of CAZFGQ010000009.1, read as the reverse complement.
GTAACCCAGTATGAGCTTGATCACTTCTCTGTTTCCGAGTTTTCTCTCCTCGTAATCTTCATTATTTAAATCGTTTATCATCTCTTACCCCGCAACTTCTCTATTGATTTCACCATTATCATCAATATTTTCCTCAAGGCTTTGGAACTCATAAACTGTCCTGTAATACCCTGGCTCCCCTATAAGCTGATCATGATTGCCTTCCTGGATTATCCTTCCATCTTCCAGAACAATTATTCTATCGCATTTCCTTACCACTGAGAGTTTATGAGAGATAAATAAAACAGTTTTATCACCAACAATTTCTCTAAAAATTGCATTCAAAACCCTCCGCTCTGTTGATGAATCCACATTAGAAAATGCGTCATCAAATATAAGGATCGGGGGATTTATCAGGAGGGCCCTTGCAATTGCAATTCTCTGTTTTTGGCCCCCGGATAATGTTATACCCCTCTCACCGATCACTGTATCAAGCCCATTGGGAAATCCCTCTATTTCTGCGGTAAGATTCACAAGGTCAAGTATCCAGTAGATTTTATTCTCATCCGGTTCCCTATCGAGCCCAAAAATCAAATTATTCCTTATAGTATCTGAAAAAAGGAAAGGATTCTGAGAAACATATCCTATAGATCTTCTTAGGAGTTTAATCGGGACCTCGTTAATGCCTCTGCCATCAATAAATACCTTACCCCTTTCTATGGGAAATAGATGAAGAATTATACCTCCAATAGTTGACTTTCCACTCCCCGGTCTCCCAACAATCCCGAGTGATTTTCCCGCATCTACTTTCAGATTTATATCTTTGAGAACCTCAAGTTTATCTCCAGGATATCGGAAGCTCAGGTCTCTAAGCTCAATCGTTCCCTTGATACTTTTTATGGAGAAATCGGTTATTGATGTGTCTGAGATATCCGGTTTCTCATTCAGTACTTCAAGAATCCTATCTGCCGAGGCAAGCCCCCTCTGGATTAGAACAAAGACCCATCCTGTTGCTATAACTGGCCAGACAAGAAGCTGGAGATACATGGAAAATGACACAAATTGCCCGAAGCTGATTTCAGTCGATATTACGCTCCTGCCACCAACAATATAAAGAACAGCGAGTGAAAGACTGGCAAGAAGCGTTATTGCGGGAAAGAATACACCCCATATTTTGATGAGCCGGATATTTCTCTCCACATAATCATCACACTTCTCTTTAAACATTCTTATCTCGTTATCTTCCTGAACGAATCCTTTCACAACTCTTATTCCCGAAAAACATTCCTGGGCCTGGGCACTCATGGCAGCAAAACTGGCCTGAACAGCTTTAAACCGTGACTGGACCATAGGCCCAAAACGGAACATTAAAAATAAAATTACAGGAAGAGGTGCTATTGTATAAAAAGCCAGTTTTGAATTAATACTGAATATAAAGAAAAGAGAAAGGGAACCCATAAAAACAGCATCCGTCAGTGCAATTATTGAAGGTCCTGCAACCATTCGGATGGCATTCACATCATTTATCATCAGGGCCATCAGGCTACCTGTCTTCTTCCTATTAAAAAAGGAAAATCCCAGTCCCTGAATGTGGGAGAACATTTCTTCTCTCACTTCTTTTTCAATCTTCCTTGCTGAACCAACTATAAATATCCGCCAGAAAAAACGAAGTACTACCATCGCAATTGCAAGTAAAAGAATAGAAAGTGTTCCCTGACCAATAATTTCCCGTGAAAAACTTGCTTTGCCAAGTTCATCAATAACACGTTGAATTATCCTGGGTATATACAACTGGATAATATCAACAACTACCAGGGTAATTACTCCGGCAAGCACTGATCTCCAATGTCCTTTGATAAAAGAGAGAATAAATTTTAGAGCTTCTTTTCTATTTTTTACTCCATTCTTTAATTCTGTCGAGGTTTTATCTGAACTGTAAAATCTCATACCACATATTCCGCGTGTGAAATCAAGAAAACACAAAAACCATTCATTTAATATAATCCCATGTTGTTAAAGCGAGAACTGCAATCAGATGAATATTTTTATTGCAAAATATTCAGAAATATGTACAATATATCAAAATTTGTAACATAAGGAGGTATTAAAATGTTTCAGAAAAAAGTTTTTATACTATTCATGATCCTACTCCTCATGATATGCACTGTCCCGCTATTTGCAGGGGGAGGAAAAAAAGAAGCACCAGCCCCTGAAAAGAAAGCAGCTCCTGCAGAAAAGAAAGCTGCTGAAGCACCAAAACCGGCTGAAGTTAAACCTCTTGTCATTGGGACAACCGACAAACTCTCCGGCGATATAGACCCTGCTGAAGCTTACGATTTCCATACCTGGGAGATCTTTCAGAACATATCACGAGGTCTATTAACCTACAAACCTGGTACTACCGAACTTGTTCCAGGGCTCGCCGAGGAGTGGCCCACTGTCAGCAACAACGGACTAGAATACACCTTTAAATTAAGAAAAGGACTCAAGTTTTCAGATGGAACCCCATTCAATGCATCCGTTGTAAAGCACTCCATTGACAGGGTTATCAAACTCCAGGGCGACCCATCATGGCTTGTAATTGATTTTGTAAAAGAAGTTCAAGTTGTAGACGATTATACCGTAAAGTTTATACTTAAGAATCCAATTGGTTACTTTCCTGCCCTCGTAGCAAGTGTTCCATACTTTCCAGTAAGCCCAAAGGTCTATCCAATGGACAAGATAGTTTCAGAACCTGAAACAATCCCATCCATTGGTCCTTACAAGGTAAAGAGCCTTACAAGAGACGTTGAGATAGTTCTGGAGGCCAATCCGGATTTTTATGGGGAACAGCCAAAAGAAAAAAAGGTAATAATCAAGTATTTTGCAGATGCAACAAATATGAGGCTTGCCCTTGAGAATGGAGAAATTGACATAGCATGGAAAACCCTCAATCCCGCAGATATTCAGGATCTCAGCACAAGATCAGACCTGAAGACGGTTGAGGCAAATGGAGCTTATATTAGATATCTCTGCTTTGTCACCGATACCCCACCCGTGGATAATAAAATCGTAAGGCAGGCAATTTCTTACGCTCTCGATAGAGAAGCCATTGCCAAAATGGTATTTTTCGGTCAGGTCACACCTCTCTACAGTATGGTTCCAATGGGGATGTGGAGTCACATAGATGCCTTCGAAAAATACAATCCCGAAAAAGCAAAAGAACTTCTAGCTAAAGCAGGCTATAACGAACAGAACCCACTCGAGGTTCCACTCTGGTGGACGCCAACTCACTACGGCGATACAGAGCAGGATGTTGCCACGGTTCTAAAGGCATCGATGGAAAAAACTGGAGTTATTAAGGTTACTCTTCAGAGTGCAGAATGGGCTTCTTATGTTGATAACTTTGACAGACATAATATGCTCCTATTCCTTCTCGGCTGGTATCCTGATTACATTGATCCGGATAATTACACCTCGCCGTTTGCCCATTCAGGTGCCGCTTCATCCGGTATGGGCATTTTTCTCAGTGATCCAAAAATGGATGAGCTTCTCGAAAAGGCAGCACGGGCTCTTACCAGAGAAGAAAGAGAAAAGTATTACATAGAAATTCAGAAGTACTGGACAGAGGTATGCCCCACCGTACCGCTATTCCAGGGAAAGCTTTACCTCATAATGAAACCAAATATAGAGGGCGTAAAAGTAGGTCCAACAATGATCTTCAACTACCATACAGTTTACAGACGATAATTATCTGAATGTAAAACTAAAACAAGCCCCTTCGTTTAAAACACGAAGGGGCATTTTTAAATCATTTTCGTTTTATCAATGAAATGCTCGACATTTATTAAATTTCATTTTAATATAATGTGGTGAAACAACAAGTTCTAGTGGATGATGGATGAAATCAATACTCTCCTACATTATTACCAGAATACTATTAACAATACCGATGTTGCTCATCCTCCTCACGGTTGTGTTCTTTATTCTGAGAGTCATGCCAGGAGACCCTGCAAAATCCATCCTTGGAGCTCATGCTCCAGCAGACCAGATCGAAGCTGTACGTAAAACACTTGGCCTCGACAAACCAATTTTTATAAATACCCATGGAAATCCTTTTGATAGTCAGTACTTTCACTACCTAGAAAACCTGATAAAGTTCGATCTGGGACGATCGATGATCTGGAGCAAAAGACCTGTAGCTCAGGAAATCAAAGAACATTTTCCGGCAACCTTCGAATTAACATTGTGTTCCATAATAATCACAATGCTAATAGGTATTTTTGGAGGGACCATCGCAGCATATAAGCAAAAATCTGTGCTGGACTATGGCTTCAGACTATACGGAATAATAATATATTCTATACCTATTTTCTGGCTGGGGTTGATGTTACAGCTCCTCTTTGGGGTTTTCCTGGGTATCTTTCCCGTATCTGGCAGAATAGAGGCGGGGATTGAACTCCATAAGATAACAGGACTATTCCTACTCGATTCAATTCTGACACTGAACTGGGAAGCGTTTAAAAGCTCTTTAAAACATATAGCTCTTCCATCAATAACCCTTGGATTATCACTTTCTGGAATATTTGTAAGGCTTACAAGGGCAAATATGATCCATACATTGAAACAGGACTTTGTAATTGCGGCCAGGGTAAGAGGTATACCCGAAAGAAAAGTTGTATACAAACATGCCCTGAAAAATGCTTTCATACCCATCCTCACAATGATGGGCCTTGAGTTTGCAATCTTACTTGCAGGGGCGGTTTTAACTGAAACGACATTTTCATGGCCTGGAATGGGAAGATACCTTGTAGAACGTATCCTTTACCGGGATTTTAACGCAGTTCAGGGAGGAGTAATACTTTTCGCTCTTCTCGTTTCTGCAATAAGTTTGCTGGTGGACATAACCTATTCAATAATAGACCCAAGAATCAGATACTGAGGAAAAAAATGCCAAAGTTTGCCTCTGAAAGAGGAATAGAATTATTTAAAAAAACCTTCAAAAAAATCTCAAGAGGTGCGAAGATTCATGGGCTGGAGTGGTATCTTACTGTATTTGGTGGACTGATAATAATATCTGTACTGATTCTCATAGTATTTGCCGATAAAATCGCTCCTTACGATCCTCTTGATTTTGTTGGAGATCCATTTCTTAAACCCGGAGAACAGGGATTCATCCTCGGAACCGATAACCTTGGGAGAGATATTCTTTCACGAATAATTCATGGAGCAAAAATAGTAATGTCAATCTCCATTTCCGCAACCCTTTTCTCTGCCGGCGTCGGAATTCCACTGGGGCTTATCTCAGGATATTTTGGCGGTAAATTTGACAGAGTTCTCAGCCTTATAATGGATAGTATATATTCATTCCCTGGGCTGATTCTGGCAATTGCAATGGCAGCCATGCTCGGACCCGGAATCCTCAATATCTCAATAGCCATTGCAGTGATATACGTGCCAACATATTTTAGAATGGTGAGAAGCCATGTCTTATCAGTGAAGGAGGAACTATATGTAGAAGCAGCTAAAACACTGGGGGCCTCAAATGCAACCATTATAACAAGATACATATTCCCCAATGTGATTGCTTCTGTGGCGGTGATATTTTCTCTCAATATTGCTGATGCCATACTTACCGAAGCAGGATTGAGCTTTCTAGGACTTGGGATTGCTCCACCAACACCAGACTGGGGACTAGACCTGAGCAAGGGGAAGGTTTTTCTGCCAAGAGGTTACTGGTGGATTGTCACATATCCCGGTTTAATGATAAGTTTTGTTGCTCTGGGTTTCACACTTCTCGGTGAGGGGCTAAACGAGATACTGAATCCAAGATTAAGGGAAGGATAAGATTCGAAATAATAAATCCTGAATAAAAACAATCAGAGAATTAAAGCGTATGAAATCAAAAAACTCAAATGAGATAATACTCAGTATCAGAAACCTGAATGTGGTTTTCCCTCTTGCACAGGGCGAACTTAAAGCACTGGAGGATATAAATCTTGACATATACAGAGGAGAAACCATTGGTATTGTGGGTGAATCTGGTTGCGGCAAAAGTACCCTGGGATTCTCAATCCTGAATGCGGTTCCTTCACCGGGGAAAATAATATCTGGAGAAATACTCTTTCATGGGGAAGATATACTGAAAAAATCCAGATCAGAACTCAGAAAAATAAGAGGCAAAAAAATCTCAATGATATTCCAGGACCCTATGACTTCTCTTAATCCCTTATTAAGGGTGGATAAACATATCCTTGAAACAATAAAGGTCCATGAAAGAGATACAAAAAAGCATCAAGCCCTTGAAAGGGCAAAGAACCTGCTAAAAAAGCTCGGAATCTCTGAGAACAGGATTACAGATTATCCACACCAGCTATCAGGTGGAATGAGACAGAGGGTAATGATCGGTATTGGACTTGCACTGAACGCAGAGATAATAATAGCAGATGAACCTACTACATCCCTTGATGTAATTGTAGAGGCGCAGTTCTTACAGCTTCTGAAAACCCTTAAAGAAGAGTTCGGGCTAACATTGATCCTGATTACCCACAATATGGGGATTGTGGCTGAGATATCTGATCGGATAGTGGTAATGTATGGCGGCAAAATCATGGAAATTGGAAATGCAGAAGATGTGTTCTCAGAACCCCTTCATCCATACACAAGAGGTCTGCTCCATAGTATTCCAAATATACACCTTCTCGAAGAAGAAAAATTAGAACTGATGGAAGGATTTCCACCTGATCTAACCAATCCACCACCGGGGTGTAGATTCTCACCGAGATGTAAAGAAGCATTTGACAGATGCGTGGAAAGTTCGCCTCCCATGATTGAAATACCCGGGATGAAAGGAAGACTGGTCAGGTGTTTTTTATACGAAAAATCACATATTTCTCGTGCAGGGAAAGTAATAAACAGTAAATAATCACGGATCGATACTTATGGAGTCTTTGATTGTAGAGGTGAAAAACCTGGTTAAGTATTTTGAGGTTAAAAGAGATTTCCTCTCCAGGTTCAATCCGAAGACAAAACAATTTGTAAGAGCTGTAGATGATATAACCTTCAGCATAAACAAAAATGAGATTTTCGGACTAATTGGAGAAAGTGGAAGCGGAAAAACAACCACAGGAAAACTTATACTGAATATACTGAAACCCACATCCGGCAAAATCATCTTTGAGGGAAATGAAATAGAAAACCTCAAACCTCATCAGATGAAACCCTACAGACGAAAAATGCAGGTTATCTTTCAGGATCCCTACGCCTCATTAAATCCTAGAATGAAAATTGGAAAAGCGTTGACGCAACCACTTGAAATTCATAAAATTGGGGACAAAATCTCCCGAAAAGACCAGGCCCTTCACATGCTGGAAAGTGTGGGGCTAACTCCACCCGAGCTGGTATTTTCCAAATATCCACACCAGCTTTCTGGTGGTCAGAGACAGAGAGTTGTAATAGCAAGGGCATTGATCCTTAAGCCAGATTTTATTATAGCCGATGAACCAATAGCCATGGCTGATGTTTCTATAAGGGTTCTTCTACTTGAACTTATGATGAAGTTAAAAGAAGAGTTTGATCTTACCTATCTATTTATTACTCATGATCTTGCAACTGCAAAATATATATGTAACAGATTTGCCATAATGTATCTTGGTAAAATAGTAGAAATCGGAACACTAAAAGAAGTATATAAAAATCCTCTACACCCTTATACAAAGGCACTTCTCTCTGCAGTTCCAGTTCCGGATCCCAAAGCCAGAAAGGTGAAGGAAATCCCCGAGGGAGAGATCCCAAATCCCATAAATCCACCTCCAGGATGCCGATTTCATCCAAGATGCAAGTACAGGATGAAAATATGCAGTATCGAAGAACCCCAGCTTAAACCAGTAGAAAAAGAACATCAGGTAGCCTGTTTTCTATACAAAGACTGATAATATCCGCACATTTTGATACACACATTATAATCTGGTTTTTAACTCGACATCCCCACTGTCAATTTTTTATTTTATGATAAATTACTCCATTATACGGAAAAGACCATGAATGCAAGTTCTCTTCTCGTAATTGGAATAGCTCTTATATTCGGCGTAATTGGAGCAAGACTTTTCAAAGCTGTTAAAATTCCCCAGGTAGTGGGATATATCATAATAGGGATAGCACTGGGTACCTCCGGAGCAGATATAATCTCCAAAGAGCTCATTGAGAAGTTTGCACCGATAAACTATCTTGCATTGGGAATCATCGGCTTTCTGGTTGGAGGAGAGCTAAAAAAATCTGTTTTAAAAAAATTCGGACGTAATATGATTACAATCCTGATATTTGAAGGTATGACTGCTTTTGCCCTTGTGTGTATACTTACCGGATTATTCACAGGAAATTGGGCACTTGCAATCGTACTGGGGGCTCTTGCATCAGCCACAGCACCCGCCGCCACCGTCGATGTATTGTGGGAATGCAAAGCCGCCGGTCTCCTGACAACCATGGTATTTGCAATTGTGGCTCTGGACGATGGACTTGCCCTACTGCTCTATGGGTTTGCCAGTGCTATTGCGGGAAGTCTCCTCACAAGTGATGGTTTTTCAATTATTAATGCAGTTATAAAACCAATTTACGAAATTGGAGGGGCTGCAGCCCTTGGAATTGGGGTTGCTTTCATCTACAGATTACTTTTAGATCTTACAAGTAAATATAAACAGGAACGGGATCTAATTCTTAGTTTTACCTTTGGTTCTATTGTGTTAATAATAGCCATTGCACTTAAGTTTAACCTCGATCTGATACTCGCAGAGATGTTCTTCGGTGTAACGTTTGTAAACATAGCCCCACACTATTCCAAGAGGGTATTTGATCTGATGAAGGGTTTTTCACCTCCAATCTATATTCTGTTTTTTATACTTGCAGGGGCCAGACTCGAGCTAACATCTGTAACCATTTCAACGGGAATAATAGCTTTACTCTATCTGGCAGGCAGAACCATCGGTAAAATACTTGGAGTTAATATTGGTGCTCGTCTTTCCAGCGCCCCTCCAAAGGTCACGAGGTACCTTGGATTTTGCCTCTTCTCCCAGGCAGGAGTAACAATCGGCCTTGCGATATCAGCTTTCCACAATCTACCCGAACTGGGATTATCAATAATCAATGTGGTAACGCTAACAACCTTTCTTGTACAGATTATAGGACCTCCTTTCGTGAAATATGCTATTTCAAAGGCTGAAGAGGCTGGGAAAAATATCAACGAGGAAGAGATGCTTGAAAAATATACGGTAAAAGAAATAATGGATGAGAATCCCCCCGTTATAAAAACGACAAATAACCTAAATGAGGTTATAAATATCATTTCAGAAAGCAAATACGATGATCTGCCGGTTCTAAACGATTCAGATGAACTCGTTGGAATAATAAGCCTTTCTCATATCAAGCCCCTTCTGAATATCAAACTCCCTGGAAGCATAATAATAGCCGAGGATATAATGGCACCGATCAAATATACTGTAAGAGAATGTGAAAGACTTGATAAACCTTACAGGATATTCAGAAATTATAATCTGAAGTATATACCTGTAATTTCTGACAATAACAGCAAAAGACTTGCAGGATTCCTTTCAGTGGATCATCTGAATGGAATTATCAGAAAAGAAACAATCCAGAGTACACTAGCTTCTGAAATTGAAAGTGAAACTGAAATCCAGTAGAGAAGACTTCAAAACCTATTTTTCATGATCAACATCAAGACGCTTTTCAGTTTTTCTCTGCAGGTCGGAAGACTCTCGCTCCATAATAGGTAAATAAAGTTCTACCTCAGTGCCCTTTCCAGGTGTACTTGAAATATCAAGAAAACCACCATGCTCCTTTGTAATTCCATATACTATAGATAACCCGAGTCCAGCTCCCTTCACTCCGTGTTTTGTTGTGAAAAACGGCTCAAATATTCTCTCAAGCACCATACTATCCATGCCCCTTCCGTTATCCGAGATGGTACATTTTAAGAAGTCACCTTTCACAATTTCTTTCCCATCTCCAATATACGAGCTGTTACTGTTAATTGTCACTCGGTTGAGCTTAATTCTGAGCTCTCCAGCTCCATCCATTGCCTCTATAGCATTATCGCAAAGATTCTTTATTACCAACTTTAACTGAGACCTGTCACCGATAATAGGTGGAATAAAAGAGGGCAAATCAGTCATTATATGGACACGAGGATGCATATGTCTGATCTGCTCGATTATTTCACTTACAATCAAACGGAAATCCACTGGTTCTCTCAGAATAGTCAAAGATCTTGAAAAAGCCATAAGCTGAGAAACAAGTCTGGAAGCTATTCTGGCGGAAGTCTGAATTGAATCAATGTATTCATTTATTACAGGATCACATTGTGCAGAAATCTTAAGAAGAGATGAAAACCCCATAATGGTGGTTAATATATTGGTAAACTCACCTGCCAGAACCCTGGCCAGACTTCCAAGACTTTCCAGTTTTCTCATCTGCATAAGCTTTTTCTCCAGAAGCTTCACCTCCGTTACATCTCTCAACAATCCCCTGAATCCACTCTTGTTTCCCCTATCATCAAAATCAAGCTTAGCACTAAGAATTACATCAACAATCTCCCCACTATTTTTTCTCAACTTGGCCTCATAATTTCTAACAGCCCCGGTGTAATTAAGTTCTTTAAAAAAACTTTTTCCAATCTCATGACTCACAAAAAAATCACCAAAGGGTTGATATATCAATTCTTCTTTCCTCGAAAATCCAAGAATTTCAATTCCTGCAGGATTTATATCAACAATCTCATCTCTCTCATTGCATACAAATATACCATCGTGGAGCTCTTCAAATAATGTCCTATACTTATTCTCCGATTCTTCTATAATTCTCTCTTTTTCCTTCAAATAAGTAATATCCCTGCCAGTCGCCATATATACGGGAGAGCCAGTTATATCCGGATTCAGCACTGAACAGGAAAATAATATGTGTTTCTTATTTCCTGCTTTGGTTCTGAAAACGAGTTCCATATTTGAAGTTGAAATCCCATGCTTCAGAGCATCAGTAATATCTTTCCACAATTTTTCACTCTCAGCGGCTAGAAAATTGTCCAGTCTAGAATCGATTAATTCATTTTCCTCATATCCTAGAATTTTTGTTACAGAATCGTTCACATCGAAGATTACTCCTCTCCTATCAAAAGTAATCAATAGTTCACCCATGGAATCGAGATTTTTTAAGAGATTCTCCTTGTATCGATTGAGTCTCTGTAAACTTTGCAGGCTCATATGAAGGAGAACACCCTGGGTAATGATTGATCTGATCATTCTCATAAAGTCAATTTTTCTCGATATTTCATCGAATTTCAGATTTCCTGAAAGAATAACAAGTCCAACTATATTGTCCTCCTGGGATAGAACTATCGTGTATGAACTTTTTAATAGATTTTCGATGCTGTCCATACTTGAATCAAAGGTATAATTTGTCTCAGGTAACTCAATCACATTTGAAGAACTCTTACCTGAATAAATATTTATTTTCTCCATAAAATAATTCTCAAGTCTCAAAACCATAGATGAGGGAATCCCCCTACTCCATATATTCATACCACCACCATCTTCTAAAATTACCACAGCACAGTAATCCAGTTTCATAAAATTAAACAGCAGAGAACAAATCGAATCCATTATTTTATCCAGATCAAACGATGAGATCACTCTTTCGCTGATATATCTAAGTAGTTTTTGTTCTCTTGATAACTGGTTAAATTCCATATAATTGAGAATGTTTGATAGTGCCGTAGAAGAGATATTTGCCAATACTGAACAAAAAGATATTTCTTCATCCGTAATAATACCGGTATTATTCTTGGGACCCAGACATAAAAACCCCATTAATTCAGACTGGTATTCTATCGGTACCAATACCTCCACATGTTTCTCAGTTAGTAATGGGTGTTCTTTGAGGGAATTTTCAGTTAAATCACCAATACCCATCAACTCATCAGGATACAAAACCTCACCTCTGAGTTTTAACTCCTTTACAAAAGGGTCCTCATAGCCGATAATAAACTGTTTCTTGCATTCATCAACTTCACCAGTTACCTCTTCATAACCCCTAACCTCATGATTCTTTATAAAAATTCGGCATTCCTTCAGATTCAAAGCATTTTTAACCGAGTTGACAAGTTCGTCGCTTAAAGAAGCTATATCACTAATATGGATTAGTCTTGAAGAGAGATCCTCTATAATTCTTCTGTACTTTTTTACGGAGTGCACCGATACTCCGCCCATCCTCATTTTAAACATTGAGTGTTTGATAACAACTGCCATAAGAATGAAGGTGGCCAGCCCGAAAAAGATGGTAAATGATTTTAAAATCCATAAATTATGTGAAGAAGAATCGTTAAAGAAATTTGAAAATAAATGAAGAGAAAATATACCTGCGAAATAAATTGTAAGGTACAGAACAGTTTTTTTGAATACAGGTCTGTAGTCGACTATACTCGATTTTAAAAACCCATAAACGATGATAATTCCATTTATCATGATGAGAACATGATCCAACGGGATGTTCCTTACAGGTGTCAGATTGGACATTTCCCCTATAAAAACCAGCACAGAACCGAAGAGAATAAACTTGGTTCTATACCTCTGCAATTCACCATAACGATTCTTCAGCTTATCCACGGCCCACACTACGGAAAAAACCCAGTAAACAAAGCCAATCGCCGAAAATATATATGTATAGCTATTGAATATAGGGATATAGTAACCACCCGCTCCCATCTGATAACCATCAACACCAATTCCCAGCCCTGATAAAAGAAAACCACAAAAAATAAATCCAAATCCAACAAGCTCCGGGATTTTTCCTTTATTTTTCATTTCAAGCAGATGTCTGACAAGAGGGTATAGAAACACAATGGGCAGAGAAGATAGACCATTTATTACCCTATAACAAATAGAAGCCAGTTCTATATTTTTTGTTATTGTAATAATGAAGGAACCAACTTCCCATAGCAGTAGACCCGATATATAAAAAATAACGTAACTAAAAACCCCCTTTTTCGATTTTCTATTCATCAACAGTAAAATTAAAAGTAATAAGTATACAATTACTCCGGTACTCTTGATTATTGCAGAGAATAGTCTTATGTAATAACTCACTTCTTTTCCCCAGCTATTTACAAACAAAAATTAAGATTGTCATATACAAATAGAATTATAGATAGGTATATTTCAATAATAAAAAATATTATTACAATATTTTACATTGAATTGAGCTAATTTTCAACCACTTATCATAACTTATTATAAAAAATTAAGTGATCCTCAATAACCGGGGAATCTTAATAAATTGTATCATTATTTATTAATTGATTAGATAAGCCTGTTGAAATAATTTTAATATGGTACAAAGCCAAACGAAGTCCTATTCAAAAATCATTATGGAGGACCAAATTGAAAGCAATGGTTCTTGAAAAACAGAACAAACCGTTAGTATTGAAAGAACTGCCTGTACCCGAACCAAGTGACAGCCAGGTATTGATAAAAATAGAAGCATGTGGCGTTTGCAGAACAGATCTACACATCTATGAAGGAGACCTTAAAAATCCCAAGTTACCACTTGTTCTTGGACATGAAATAGTCGGAAATGTAATAAAAACAGGAAAATCCGTTAAGAAGTTCAAGGTAGGTGATAGAATAGGTGTGCCGTGGCTTGGAAAAACCTGTGGGATATGCAAGTACTGCAAAAACAACAGAGAAAACCTATGCGTAAATCCGGGATTCACAGGATACACAATAGATGGCGGATACGCCGAATACACAGTTGCGGAAGCTGAGTACTGTTTTCATATACCGGACAACTATATCTCCACAGAAGCAGCTCCACTTTTATGTGCAGGTCTGATAGGATACAGGTCCTATAAAAAAGCTGGCGATGCAAAAAATCTTGGCATATATGGGTTTGGTGCAGCAGCCCATATAGTAGTTCAAATAGCAAAATCGCAGGGAGTAAATGTTTTTGCTTTTACGAGACCCGGAGATACAGAGGGTCAAAAGTTTGCCGTGGAAATGGGTGCAGTATGGGCAGGAGATAGCAACACCCCTCCACCAGAAGTACTGGATGCAGCAATAATATTTGCCCCGGTCGGGATGCTTGTTCCTGAAGCATTAAAGCGGGTGGATAAAGGAGGAATAGTTGTATGCGGTGGGATTCATATGAGCGATATCCCATCTTTCCCATACGAATACATATGGCACGAACGAGAAATAAAATCTGTTGCAAACCTTACAAAAGAGGATGGTGAGGAGTTTTTCAAATTGATTGAAACAGTCGATATAAAAACAGAGGTACATACATATTCACTAGAGGATGCAAATACCGCTCTTCAAGACCTTAAAGAGGGGGCATTTACAGGAGCAGCGGTCCTGAAGATCTCCTGATCAGGATATCACATTACTCGGGAACGATTTCAGGTATAACAATCCAATGTAAAGACCAAAGTCCAGATTCATCCCTGCTCATAAATACTGCACCCGAATTATAAAATTGTATAATGGGTTTATTTTCATCATGGCATAGAAGCAATGATGCAAGCCTCTTTAAATGTGGAAGATGTCCCACTATCATTATACACCCCTCGTATTCCTTTAACTTCTCAACCCATCCCCAGGGAAGAGATTCAGGCTCGAGTTCCTTTCCCTGTTCAATCCCCTCAGAAGGTTTTAAAATCTCCTCAAACATCTCAGCAGTTTGTCTAGCCCTTCTCTTGCCGCTATGAATAATCCTCTGTGGTAACTTATCAGCATATTTTTTAATATAATTTGCAATTCTTTTAGTTTCACTAATGCCTTCTTCAGTTAATGACCTGTCTGGATCCACTTCCTTTGGCAATGCTTTGCCATGTTGAACCAGGTAAAGAAACATATTATTACCCCCATCAATATTGGATAATATAAGAGTATTTTACCGGATATTTAATTTTTATTCAATAAAACATTTTTTGCGAGATTACTACAAAAGATTAATTCTTGGAGGGTTTAAAAGTTGCTCCTGAAAACCTAATTCCTAACGCTTCGTGTATTTTTCTCACAATATCTACAGGTGTTAAAGGTTTTCTCAAAAAAAAGCAAGGTTCACCAAGGTGAACTTTAATTGAATCAAACGCTTCATCCTGGTAACCTGAAACAAAAATTATTCTGATACCTGGGCATTTCTCAAAAATAATTTCCACAAAGTCGTCTATATTCATTTCCGGCATAACTACATCAGAAATGATAAGATCCAGATTTCCTTCAAAACCATCAGCAATCCTGAGCGCTTCCTTAGGATTCTCAGCTATCAATACATTGTATCCATAGTTTATCAAGGTCCTAGCAATAAACTCCCTCACAAGGTCGTCGTCTTCAACGACCAGAATATTTATACTTCTTTCAAGGATATCAGACTCAGGGTTTAACCTTTCAGAATGAATCCTACTTCCTTCCTGTTGACCAGGTCTGGGAATCATAGTCTCTGCCGCGGGTATATAAATCTCAAACTTTGTCCCTTTCCCCAATTCACTTGAAACCCAGATCTTCCCCCCATACTGTTTTACAATAGCATACACAGTTGAAAGCCCTAATCCAGTGCCTTTTTTCTCTTTCTTTGTCGTAAAAAATGGCTCGAATATCCGCGCACAAGTTTCCTTATCCATACCAACGCCAGTATCAACAACTGAAAGAATAATGTATCTTCCAGGTTTGATTCCCATTGAATATTTTTCCACGACATCATCAACAAATGCATTTCTGGTCTCAATTATTAACGATCCACCTTTTTCCATTGCATCCTTTGCATTTACAATGAGATTCATTAGAATCTGTTGAATGTGAATCGGATTTCCCATTATAAGGCACTCTTTATCATCCAGTTTAATCTCGAGTTTTATATTCTCTCCAATTAACCTTCGAATCATCCCCATCATGCCTCTAATAATTCCATTTATATCAATAATCTCTATAGACTCGTTACTTTTTCTTGTAAATGATAGAAGTTGATTTACAAGAAGGGCTGCTCTTTCTCCCGCTGTTTTTATCTCTTCAATGTAGGACCTGATGACATCCTTTTTTTCGTACGACATCAAAATAAGATCTGTATACCCCAGTATTGTTGTAAGAATGTTGTTAAAGTCATGAACAATGCCACTTGTAAGCAATGCAATCGCTTCCATTTTTTGTGCTTGAATAAGCTGGGCTTCTATTCTTTTCTGTGGAGTTAAATCCTCTATCACACACAAAAACAATTTTTTTTCAGAGTTGTCAGAGTTAAAAGAAGCAATCGGAACTACACTGCACTTGACAGGTAAAAAATCCCCATTTTTCTTATAAAGCTTTGCTTCAAAAGTATTGACCCCATTTAATAAAATTGAGCTATCCGGTAAAGCGGAACTCCCCGAATTTTCTGAGGAAAGATTCAACAAATCCGTTAAATATATTCCATTTATATCTTCTTTACCATATCCAGCTAACTTCTTGAGATCGTTATTGCAACTTAGTATTTTCTGTTTTTCATCGATCAGTATCAGCAACAGAGGAATGTTCTCAAACGTTTTCCATAGACTCTGCCATTCTTGTAATTTTCTTTTTCCACCCATACTCATTTTCCACTACTTCCCGTATTGATTTTTATTTTTTTACCACCTCTCTTCTCCCACCTCCTTTTTAATGGTACCCCAAAGCTTACCTTAACAGCTAACCCTGAAAATAAAAAGGGGCATACTACTCACGTATGCCCCCCAAAAATTAAATTATTTAGAAACCTCCACCACCTTCACCAGCAAATGCGGAGCCATAGTAATTTACCTCTGCTCCTTTATCCCTTCCCATAATGGGCGATACAAAGAAAATTCCAGCAAGTACAAGAATTAATGTGATTACGAGTAAAAGTTTCTTCATGGCATTTCTCCTTTAATTTATTTTTCTCAATTTAGCTAGGGGTAACACCCCTGTTTTTATCCCCATAAAATTAATTTTTTAATCCAAAACTCAGCCTGCCACTAAAGTTCTTTCCTTTATCAGAAAACTATTTATCAAACCTGCCAGCTCTTTTCTTACGTCTACATTGCTTGCCACATATGTTACACCTGCTATTCTGAATGTACGTTCAAGTTGTGGGGAGTATTCATTAAGATATACGATCACTTTAACATCCCTGAAAAATCTGAAAAGAATAGGAAGAAGTTTATGAATATACACTCCCTCCACTGTATGTCCAGTTACAATGATATCGATATTATATTTATAAAGATACTCTACCATCTGAAGCAGGGTTTGTACCCTGAAAATTCTGCACCCATCTATACTCAACGTCCCTGCCAGCTCCTCTCCCCATCTCTCTTCTGTGCTTATTATAACTGATATCATTAACCTTCCTTAGCAATTTTTGTACAATAAACTGCAATGATTATGCCAGATCGCGGCCTAATTAGAATAAATATTCAGAATTGTAATTAATTATATATCAACAATTTAAATATTATAATCAAATACAGCCCAGTTTAAACTGAAGTAACGGAAAAAAATAAGTCCGGATTCCGGACTATTGTCCCATTCACGGACAAACTCAAACTCCTAAAAACTTATAACTGGTGATGTACTATAGAGGTGCAGGTAGAAATGGTGAAAACAAAAATTAAAATAAGGAAAAGATCGGATAATTTATCTATTCAATACGATACTTTTTAATCTTTTCATATAGTGTCGTTTTCCCTATGCCAAGCATCCTTGCAGCAGCCCTCCGGTTCCCTCCTGTAAGTCTTAAAGCCTCAATGATGGCTTCCCTTTCAATTTCCTTAAGGGTTTTAAGATCATTTCTCTTTGAACCAGAAATTGAAGGCATGTTCCTGATTTTTGGAGGGAGATCAATAACTCTAACCCACTCGCTTTCACAAAAGGTAATAATCTGTTGGATAACATTTTCAAGCTCCCTGACATTTCCCGGCCACGAGTACGACTTTAATGTTTCAAGCGCCTCGGGAGTTATCCCTGCTATTTTCTTCCGCTCAGTACTGTATTTTTTTAAAAAATAGTCAACAAGAAGGGGAATATCTTCTTTCCTTTCTCTCAATGGTGGAATGTACAGAGGTATAACATGAAGCCTGTAGAACAAATCCTCCCTGAATCGACCTTCCCTTACAGCTTCTTCCAGATTTCTATTTGTTGCTGCAATTATTCTGGCGTTCATTTTAATGCTCTTACTACCTCCGACAGGCCTGAACTCCTTTTCCTGAATTGCTCTGAGTAATTTTGCCTGGGCCGGTAGAGGAACTTCGGTTATCTCATCAAAAAATACAGTACCCTTACCAGCAAGTTTAAGCAACCCGTCCTTATCATATTTGGCATCTGTAAAAGACCCTCTCAGATGCCCAAATAACTCACTATCCACAATGGTAAGACTCAATATACTGCAATCAATCGGTATAAATGGTTCATCGGCTCTTCTTCCATAATAGTGGATTGCCTTGGCCACCAGTTCCTTGCCAACCCCGCTCTCTCCAATTATCATAACTGTTGAATCACTGTCTTTAAGTATATTTATTTTTTCGTACAGATTAAGCATGGCTCTGGAGAGC
Source organism: uncultured Spirochaetota bacterium (assembly GCA_964518675.1). Lineage (GTDB taxonomy): Bacteria > Spirochaetota > B62-G9 > B62-G9 > CAZFGQ01 > CAZFGQ01. The sequence continues at coordinate 593 of CAZFGQ010000009.1, read as the reverse complement.
CCTATCATTCCGAACCTTCCATAGGAGGTATGTTCTATAATATCAATTGTTGTTGGTTTCCATTTTTTAAGTATGTCGTGAACTATTTTCTTGATCTCTGAGACACTGGAGGGTTTTACAATATAATCCACTGCACCAAGTTTCATAGATTCCACAGCACTATCTATAGAACCATAACCTGTTATTATTATGATAGGTGGTTTTTTGCTGGCAGCACTTATGTGGTAAAGCACATCTATACCACCCATCTTTGGCATTCTGAGATCAAGCAATACCAGAGAAAAATCCATACTCTCAATCATGGATAAAGCTTCTATTCCATCACTGGCAAAAACAGGACTATATCCAAAATCTTCCGCAATTTTACCACATATATTTCTGAAACCTATATCATCATCCACAATAAGTATACTTTTTCTGATACCAGTACTCATTATCTATTTTTGATTTTTTATTTAATTAAATATGGAATAAATACATACAATTATCTTATAATAAAATATGGTACAATTATTTTACAATTTTTTTCTTTTAGATTATAAAATATGATTTTTGTAAATACAAATTTATATCTTATTCATTGTTAAAAATTT
>CAZFGQ010000008.1:0-67108 GCA_964518675.1 uncultured Spirochaetota bacterium | reverse complement strand
TAATAAATTTATGATAAGCCTTATTTTACCTTTTTATTTACGTTTTTGTTTCAGGTTTCTATTTTTCAGAATACAATATTGAACAATAGTTACTGGAGATTAAAATGAAGGCAGCTGTACTTGAAGATCTCAATAAAATAGTGGTTAAAGATGTTCCTGATCCCGAATGCGGGGATAATGAAGCAATTTTGAAAGTTGAAAGTTGTGCTGTATGTGGATCGGATATCAGAATTTTTCACTATGGGAATGAAAGAGTGAAGGTACCTGCAGTGATAGGGCATGAAATCTCTGGCATAATCGTAGAAAAGGGGAAAAACGTTACCAGGGTGGACGTGGGACAGAGAGTGGCAATAGGAGCGGATGTTCCCTGCGGAAGATGCTACTGGTGCCAGAACGGCATGGGGACGAACTGCAGGATTAACTATGCAATTGGATATCAGTTTCCTGGAGGCTTTGCTCAGTATATGTTATTAAATCAAACGACTCTGGATTTTGGACCCGTAACTCCAATTCCGGATGAGATGAGTTACGATGAGGCATGCCTTGCCGAGCCATTGGCGTGCGCGGTGAATGGTCTTGAACTTGCTCAGTTCTCCTTGGGAAAGAGTATCTGTATAATAGGACTGGGTCCAATAGGTTGCATGATGCTTGAGCTTACCAGGGTATTTGGCGCTTCGCGGGTTTTTGCTGCTCAACGCTCTAAGAAAAGGCTTGAAATGGCAAAAAGGTTTCTTCCAGAAGCAAGGTTTATATGCACGGAGGATGAAGACATTGTGGAAACGGTTATGAGAGAAACCGATGGAGAGGGGGTTGATCTTGTCATTACAGCCGCGGGAACTGTCAAGGCTCATGAGGATGCGATTCATATTGTGCGCCATAGGGGTTATGTGAACCTCTTTGGTGGATTAAAAAACCAGCCGAAGCTCTGTATTGATTCAAATCTTATTCACTATAAAGAATGTTTTGTAATGGGCAGTCATGGTTCACTTCCGAGGCACCATGAAAAGGCTGTAGATCTTATAGCACGGAAGAAAGTACATGCTGAATGGTACATTTCAAAGAGATACCCCCTTAGTGAGATAAAGGAGGCGTTCAGGTACCATGAATCGAGGGAAGGCCTGAAAGTTATTGTAAAGCCGTGGGAATAGAGTTAAGGTCTGGAGGTTGAAAAATGGGTAAAATTTCTCCTTCTATGATGTGTGCTGATTTTATGAATCTGGGTCGGGTAATTGAGATATTTGAGAAAACCGGTGTGGATTATCTGCATATAGATATTATGGATGGTCACTATGTTCCAAACCTTACCTTCGGTGTTGATTTTTGCAAAGCGCTGTATGAGAATACAAGTATACCGCTTGATATCCATCTCATGGTTGAAAAACCCCTATTTTTTGCAGAGATTTTTTCGAGATTCAAAGGTTCAATTATTTCATTTCATCCGGAGGTAGATTATCATCCAATACGCACAATAGAGATAATAAAAAACTCGGGGTGCAGAGCAGGTATAGCGATTGACCCCGCACTGCCCGTTTCTAACTTTGTTCATCTTTTTCCGCAGTTAGATATGGTATGCATCATGACTGTTAATCCCGGATATTCGGGCCAGAAGCTGCTGCCCTTTTGCATAGATAAGATTAAAGAAACTGCTGGTATTGTAAAAGATAAAAGGTTTAACCTGGAAATTGAGGTTGATGGAAATGTTAGCTGGAAGAATCTCCCTGTGATGATGGATGCCGGGGCAGATATATTTGTTGCCGGTACTTCATCGATATTTGCAGATGGACAGGACCTTGAGGAGGCGATAAAGAGATTCAAGCGTATTATTGGAGGGACTGATGGTTAGATTAGGTTGAATTGAAATGATCTGAGAAATGGGAACCTCGGTTTACCCAGGAAGGTGTTGAGTTTTAAATAGGGCGAACTTCGAGTTTTCATTATGAAACGCAAATTATTAATACAGGATAGAGAAATCAAAAAATATTGATTTAAATTGTTCGAAGTTCGCCGGCACTACGACATTTTTAGTTCTACTTTGCATTCGGATTTCTATTTTTTGGAAAACTCGACATTCGTTCTAAATATCGGGAAAGTACATTGCGTCTGAAAACTCTTTATAAAAGTCCTGAGAAACGGCAAGCTCTATGTGTTTGGTAATCCCCGATATTCTGGCTGCATCACGTCTTGCCTCCTCTGATAGTAGCACAATTTTAGCTCCCGTGCCTGCTGCATTTCCTATGAACCTCATTTTTCCATCGGGGAAATCCGGCAACAGGCCTATCGATCTCGCTTTTTTTGGATCGATATAGTTACCAAATGCTCCTGCTATAAGTATTTCGTCAATGTCTTTGTCCAGCAATCCCAGTTTCTTTTTCAGTATGTTAAAGCCAGCCATAATTGCACCCTTTGCAAGCTGTGTTTCTCTCACATCCTTTTGTGTGAGAAGTATTTCTTCCTCTCTACCCGATTCCTCTTTTTTTGCGATAATAAAGCATAGACCGTATTTTGGATGTTCAATTATCCTCGCTTTCAGCTCATCATGTATATTGGGTAGTTCATCAGGCCTCATTATTCTTCCCTTGTAGTCTATAATGCCAATCTTTCTGAGTTCTGCTATTGCTTCTATCAGACCCGTCCCGCATAGTCCAACGGGGGGAGTATCTCCAATTGTTTTGTATGTTACACTCCCATTATTTATCTCAATTTTTTCAATTGCTCCCTCTGTTGCCCTCATTCCAAATGTTATTCTTGCTCCCTCAAACGCCGGTCCAGCAGCGGTACTGCATGCAAATATCCTTTTATTGTTTCCCAGGACAAGCTCACCGTTGGTGCCTATATCTATTGCAAATCTAATTTTTTCCTCTCTGTAGAGCGAAGAGGCAAGGATTACACCCACCGTATCTCCGCCAACAAAACCTCCTATATTTGGCATGCTTCTGAATATCCCATTTGGATTTATATCAAGGCCAATGTCCTCTGCCCTCCCGCTTACTTCTTCTCTTACAACCCCCACGTAAGGATTTAAAGCCAGGAATTTGGGGTTAATTTTCAAAAACAGGTGAGTCATGGTTGTGTTGCCTGTAAAAACTGCTTCATAGATATGGCTCTTTTTAACTCCAGTCTTGAGGCATAGCTCTTTGATTATTCCATTTATGCAATCGATGATGGCTTCGTGGAGTATATTAATTCCATCTTTATTTGTTATGGTGAGGTTTATCCTGGATATAACATCGTCACCGTAGCTCGTTTGCGGATTCGTTTTTGAAGCTACGGCAATCTGTTCTCCTGTATTAAGATCCATAAGGTATCCTACGACGGTGGTTGTACCAATATCAACGGCAAGCCCGTATGTCGTAGATGTGGTATTTCCAGCTTCAATATCCAGGAGTTCCTCTTCACTAAAAACACCTGTTATTTTGTATTTTGATTCCCGCAATGTGTTTGGAATGTTCCTGATAGTGTTGTGATTTAACTTTGGTTTTTGAACAATACCGCTGAACTCGGTTATTATTCTATCAACATCGAACCGTTGATCTTCGAGTGTTGGTTCAGGAATGCTGGAGAAGTACTTTTTTATTCGGGGATTTATTTTAAGTTCTAAAGTGATCCCCTCAGTAAGAATTCTCTGCTCGCCTGTTCTGCTAATTTCGGGGATTTCTACTGTGCTGTCCCCCATAAGTCTTGTTTTGCATGCAAGGTAATAATCTCCATCAACCTTCTCTCCTTCGAATTTCCCATCGATTATTTTAACAAGGCATTTCATGCACATGCCCCTGCCACCGCAATCAGATCTGATAGGTATTCCCGCTTTATTCAGGGCTTCATATATTGTTGTTCCCGGGTTTATTTCAACAACTTTTCCATCTGGTTCAAATCTAACCTTTATCATCCCATTTATTCCTTAATTTTACTGTATTGAGATTGTTTTATTGTTAGCGCATTTCCTGACCACCGGTAACATTTATGGCCTGTCCGGTCATGTAGCTTGCGCCATCTGAAATTAAAAATAACAGAATAGAGGTTACATCCTCATACCTGCACCCTCTTTTAAGGGGTACCTGGTCTATATATTTTTTTCTTACCTCTTCCTCACTGATCCCCCATTTTTTAGCGTACTGTTTGAAAAGGCTTTTAACCCACAGAGGTGAATCAAGTAAGTTTCCAGGGCATATGGCATTTACCCTTATGTTGTAGGGGGCAAGGTCAAGTGCTATGCTCTGGGTCAGGCCTATACCGCCAAACTTTGATGCCGAGTAAGCACAGTTTTTGTAGCTGCCCTTTTTGCCCGACTTTGAATTAATCTGGATTATGACACCTCCACCCTGCTTTTTCATCACTCTTGCTGCTTCCCTAGCGCAGAGAAAGTATCCGGTTAGATTTACATCGATAATCCTTTTAAACTCTTCCAGTGGAAACTCTGTGATCTCGTGTGAAATAAGAATTCCCGCATTGCTCACCATGACATCGAGTTTTCCGAATTTTTTAACCGTTTCTTCTACCATCTTTACCACATCTTCTTCTTTCGTAACGTCAGATTTTACCGATAGCGTATCAACATTGTATTTCTTTTTCAGGTCACCTGCTACTTTTTCTGCATTTTTTTCGTTGATATCTGCCACTGTCACTTTAAGACCCTGTTGAGCAAGTGAATGGCATATGGCTTCTCCAAGTCCCTGACCCCCTCCCGTAACAATTGCAGTTTCCCATGGTATATTAAAAGGGATGTTAGGTGAACCCTCAGGCATTTTTGGACCTCCATAACTTTTCAAATATTGGGAATTTTATTTTTTTACTCTGGGCAATCGGATTAAAAAAGCTTAAGCCCACCTATCAGATAGAAACTCCCTAAGCAGTTCTTCCTCAGCTTCCTTTGTCCATGCATCATTATCACCAAGTTGGGCGGCTATCTTTGGATACTTCTTCTTTAATTCCTTAATAGAAGTAAGGGGAAGATTTTCAATATGCGGGTAAACCACTATCTTACCCGGAAAACTTCCCGTTCTTACAGCTTCCATCCCGTTCCATACATCTTTAAAACCGCATACACCAGCAACAGAGTTATTCGTGTTCAGTTCTCCCGCTTCAACTTTCTTGAGAGTGATCTGCATGTCCTCGATTGTAGAACCACTTGAGCCTATGTATCTCACTGATTTAGTTGCCACGTCTTTTATATTCAGTTTTACTATTGTACCTTTTGAGACACCTGCAAATATATTCAGGACTGCTTTATCTCCCAGAAACATTGAGGCTTCTTCAATAACAGGAGGTATTGCTGCAAGACAGATCACATAATCGTATTCTTTCCCATTGTTAAGTTCAGATATCTTTTTGTGATAATCATCAGGATTACTGAACTCAGCTGGATTTAGCAATTGAAGATTAATACCTTTCTGGTCTGCAACTCTGCTGAACTTCTGTTTTACCGTCTGTAATCTTTCATTCGATATGTCGGTTACAACTACAAGTTCTGGAAGAGGCTTGTTATCCAGTGCCAGTTGGATATGCATCTGTCCCATTGGACCTCCAGCTCCAAGCAGGAGGATCGAGTTTCCTCTAAGGGAATACTCAGGATTGCTTTCGTAGGGGGTTGAGGGATCATCCCCCAGTGAACCGATGAATAGTATTCTATCATAGTGGATTTTCCCCGCATCTATCTCCACTACCTGCTTCGACTCAGAGTTGCACATGTAGTTTAAGATCCCATAGGGAGCGAGATTTCTGCCGCTACTGACAATTATTTCATCCTCAACATCTCCGATGATAATTATATCATCGAATCCAGCTCCATCCGTATATCTGTTGCATAAAGAGGCTATATCGTCATCTTCGACTTTTATTATTTCGGTGTTTGAATTTTTGAGGGATTCTTCTATTGATTTTTGCATTTGTGATTTAACACGGGAAAGTACCAGTTTTTCAGGTTTATTGTTTGAAAATAACTTCTCCCATCTATAATTCTTGCTGGCCTGGCCTTCAAGGATTAACATTTTTCCTTGATTCTTTATTCCTCTTCTGTGTTTAATTCTATATGATGCGATTACACATGCCCAGGGTTCAACGAGTGCCACTTCACTGTAACTTGTATTTTCATTCTTTATTGGCAGTAAATAACTTCCTTCATCACCATCAAGTATCTCCTTCCCGATTATACCGTACTGAGAAAGGCCTCCTGGGAGGAGATATCCATAGGCTATTCCAACTCCCTTATAGTATACATCTGCCTGAACAATATACCTGCTTCCCGGCTTGTATTGTTTTCTGTTTTTCCCAGCTTTAATTACGGTGAGAGCTACTTCATGGCCCGGTATTACCGGTTCTTTTTTGATATCTCTTCCCCTCAATCTTGGATGATCTTCACCCAGTTTAATAATCTTTGTATCGGAGAAACAAAGACCAACCGCATCGTTTCTTACGAGTAACTCATCGTTTCCGGGCTCGTTTACGGGAATTTCAGTGGGTTTTTTATTATCCCCGAAGTTTTCCATCCCCTTGCCGTATATTCTCCATGCAAGACATTTTTTTGGTACTTCTTCGTTTGCTTTTTTATATCTGGTGAGCTTGTCCATGAACTTCTCCTTGTGTTAAATGCTTTGTACAATATTAATTTTATTTCCTGAATAATCAAGATTTTTTGCCTTATGGTATTGTTGGTTATTTTATTTGGTTTGTATTGTGGAGGGTTAATTCATCATTGATTACCTCGATGAGAGCATCTACACAATCCGGGTCAAATTGTGTTCCTTTACCGGAGATTAATCTTGATATTGCCTCTTCATTGCTCAGGGCATTTCTGTATGGTCTATTGGAGGTCATCGCATCGTAGGCATCTGCAACGGCAAGTATTCTTGCCCCGGTTTCAATTTCATTTCCAGCAATTCCATCTGGGTACCCTCTCCCGTCCATCCTTTCATGGTGATGCAGGAAAACTCCCTGAATCTTTCTGAACAGGCTGATATGGGATACCATCTCTTTGCTTGCTATTGGGTGCTTTTTCATAATGTTGTATTCATCCTCTGTGAGAGGGCCATTTTTTAAGAGGATACTATCGGGGATATTTATTTTACCTATGTCATGTAGATTACCCGCATATTTCAAGAACTTTGAATCCTCCTGTAGGTATCCTAGTTTGAGGGCAATTTTAAACGCGTAATCTCCAACTCTTTCAGAATGTCCGCGTGTATACGGGTCTTTTGCCTCAAGGACATTTGAAATAAGAATCAGTGTATTAATTGAATTTTTTTCAATCTCTATTTTTCTCAATTCGCTTTTAATTGCAATGGAAAAGGTTCTGACGATTTTAAAAAGGGCTCTTTTTTCTTTTTCGTTAAAAGCAGAATCCGTACTTTTTCGGGTAATGTTTATTACACCAATTGGTTTTTCATTGTTTACGTCGGGGATGTTCAGGATGGGTATACTGAGAAATGGACCTTTCTCTTTATAGTTAAAGTATGTGCCCCTGAAAATTCTATCTGAGGAAGATATAATTTTTCGGTTTGAAAAAGCTTTTCCAGCAATTTTCTCTCCAATTTTTATTTTTGTTCCCTTGATTATGTCACTGGATAAACCCATGGCCTTTTTTATATAGAGGTATTCGCCATCGTCTGAAAGTAACATTATGGAAATTCTTATGGCGTCTGTAATTTTTTTGATAAACCAGATAACATGGTCGAGAACTTCGTCGAGTGATTCTTTAGAAGCCAATTCGCCAATTACATTGATTATATCTTCAGTAGCATTTGAGTTTCCGAGAAGCTCAAGGTCAATTTTTTTATCTAATTTTTTGGATATTCTCCCGATATCCTCTTTGTGTTGATCTCCTTGGTTATAGGGTATTTTTGAACTGATAATCCTCTGTTTTTGGAGAATGCCTGTTAGAGTTTTGTCCCAGGTTTTAAGCTCTTTTTCCAATATCAGATTTTTTGACCTTTCCATTTTTTCAAGCATGGCATTATTAACTACTTTGTGAAGTTCATTTGGGCTGAAGCTTCCTTTTATGAGGTATCTATATACACCGTAGCTGTAAGCTTCAGTTTCTTTCCAGTCATTTTCATATGCAGTAATAATAATTGGAACTATCTCCGGATATTCGGCGGAGAGCATCTCGACTATATTTTTACCTGAAACTTTTGGCAACCTCAAATCAACGAGAGCTATGTCTATTTTTCTTTCAGCAAGAACTTCAATGGCTTCTTCCCACTCTGAGGCTATAAAACAGCTATGATATGGTTCTAGCATTTTGCACACAAAACTACTGAAGTTTTTTTCGTCTTCTATAATCAGTATGTTTCCCATTTGATCCCCGTTAAAGATGTTTTATAAAGTACGTACTGCAGTAAGGTGGTTATCAAACATTTGTATTGAGAGCCTTTTTATACTAAAGGAGTATAAATATGACAAAAATCGATTCTTTATTTAATTCTACGCCTAAATAAAAAGGATTTTCAAATTTTTATTTGAAATTTTTTTCTTGCTCTGAGATGGGAAATGATATAAACTGATAGTATCAAAAGTTGGAGGACATCGATGATTGGAGGAATTGGGATACAGGAGATACTTATTATATTAGTCGTAGGATTGCTCGTTTTTGGAGCAGCACGCCTGCCGAAAATTGCAAGGTCCCTGGGATTGGGGATAAAAGAGTTTAAGAAGACGATAAAGGGGATAGAAGAAGACGAGGAAACAACAGGAAAGATTTCATATACAACCAGTCAACCTCAGGGATATCAGCAACCGCCCCAGGGCATGCAGCAACCTGGTCCCGGTCAGTACTATGGTCCGTATCAGCAGCCACAACAACCGAATCAAACTTATCAGCAGCCTCAACAGCCAGGTCAGGCATATCAACAGCCTCAACAACCCCAGAATCCAAACTACCAGGCCCCCCCAAATATGGGACAGCAGGGAACAAATCCTGAAAACCCATCTGATCAAGATAAAACCGAGTAGAGTTGATCCCAGGTTGGTGGGATTAAAATTTTTCGTTGAATAAATGAAACCTACAGATGAATATGTAATTTATAACGCTATAGGAGTTAAAGGAATCTGCTTGTATTGAAAAATCAGAAATTTTAAAGTAGAGGAAAGCTCGAGTAATTTTGATCCAAAATTGAGAAAAAATATAAAGGTAATATAAAAATCATTAAATGGTTTTTTAGATTATACCGATCTTATTTCCTGCCTCATGAATATAACATAACTTACGGTAAAGCATATCAATGTCAGAGCAATAAGATACACTATATAGGGGGCAACTATTAAAAAGCTCTGTGCAAGTGGAAGCGGTCCTGCAAATCTTGCCATTGATAGTCTTTCCATTATTCCCATTTGAACAATAAATGGACTTACCGTTCTTCGCATGGGATCTATTATTGTTGCAGTTGCGTCGTTATATAGAATGAGTGGTGAGGCAAATGAGAGTGCTTTTATAAGATTTGCAACCCTTACAATGGCCTGAGGCGACGATAGTTTTTCGGATGAGAGCATGGCAGTTATTGCAGCATTTACTCCAAATGATAGAAAGAAGGAGAAAAATATCCAGATTGCAAATGATGAAAGTGCGGAGGTTGCAATACTTCTGAATAGTATTGAAAAAAGTATTGAAACCCCAAGCCAGAGGGATATGTAAACAATACTTATTATCAGATAGATAAAGATTCGCCAGAATTCTTCAATTCCGGGTTTTGCTCCAACTGTATAGAGACCGAGCCCTGTTATAATAAGTATTATTGATGTCATCATTACTGCGATAACTATTACACCGGCCAGGAACTTGCCGTTTATTACTGTATCTCTATATATAGGTTGTGCAAGCAGTTTGCTGAGAGTCCCTTCATTTCTTTCTCTGTTTATACTATCAAATCCCAGTATCAATCCGATCAGAGGTCCAAAAAAAGCAACGAACTGTACAAGTGAGATATTTATTTTTGATGATGTGAAAAGCATGAGGAAGACATATCGGGGCAATTTTTCTCCCCTGAGTTCTTCAGCAATTCCTCCTGCCGCCATGTAAACGAGAATCAGACTAACCATAAGGATTAATGCAAAGATCATCACAAATCTGTAACTCGAAAGGTGATCGGCGAGTTCCTTTTTTATCAGGGCTCCTAGTCCACCCATTTCTCATATCCCCCTTTTACTCTTCTTTGAAATAGGTCATATATATTTCTTCCAGAGTATAGGTCTTTTCATCTATCTCTACTGTTTCCTTGGCCAGCTCATCAAGTGTGCCCTGAGCAACCATTTTTCCATTGATCATTATACCGAACCGATCACAGATTTTCTGCGCCTGATGGAGAAGATGAGTTGAGAGAACTACAGTCATATTTTTTTCTTTGGCCAGGGTCATAATAAGATCGCTCATTCTCTTTGTTGCCTCAGGATCCAGCCCTAAGGTTGGTTCATCAAGGATTGCCAGTTTTGGACTTTTTAGAAGTATTTCAGCAATTCCCAGCCTCTGTCTCATCCCTCTTGAGTATGCTTCTATAAGCTTGTTTCTTGCATCCCACAAACCCACTGTTTTAAGGGCGTTTTCAATTCTTTCCTCCCTTTCTTCTCTTGGAATACCGTTAAGATCCGCAATAAAATCCAGCATTTGCTTTCCTGTAAGATCTCTGTAGAATCCCATATTTTCCTGGAGATATCCAGTTTCTCTTTTTATTTTAAGTGGTTCTTTTAATGGATCTTTTCCAAGTACCCTTGCCCAGCCCTTTGTGGGTTCTGAAAGTCCAAGTAACATAAGAAGTGTGGTTGTTTTTCCAGCTCCATTTGGTCCAAGAAAGCCGAAAATTTCACCTTCCTTTACTTTAAGATTTAAATGATCTACTGCTACCTGTGAATCATATACTTTGGTAAGTTCATGGGTTTCTATAACCACCTGTTCTTCCATTTTTGTCCTCCGTATACTTTAACAAGGCCGAAATGGAGGAGTTAAAAAATTTGTAAATTTATCTTTTCTCCTCTTTTCAAGTACTCATCGTCTTCCCATGAATCTGAATATTAGAATAAGTCCAACAACAATTACGATAATTATTCCGATACCTACCCATCCCCATATGGGCGTTGCCTTGACTGTTACCCTGAACTCCACGGAATCCTCGCTTCCTTCCTGTCCTTTTGCTCTGACTTCAACGGAGTAATCACCTACAAGAGCTTCCTCGTAGGGCGTTATTATTACCTCGACCTGTTTAAACTCATTTGGTTTGAGTAAATCTATCTTCTCTGGTTTAAATTCAACTTTCCAGTTTTCCGGTTTAAAACTTGTGAATTTTATATCTTTATTTTCAGCTGAACCTGTATTTTTTACATATATGGATACGTTTGATTTTTCACCCGGCCTTGCTTCCAGCGAAAGAATCCCCGTAGGGGTTCCGACATCGAGTTTATACGTACCTGTTAGAATAATCTTAAGGTTTGCAACAGCCCGGGCTTTTGATGAGCTAACCCTTATCAAGATTGGATATTCTCCTGCCTTTGCAGAGGATGGGGGTTTTACCTCAACGTCGATTTTCTGGCTCTGGTTCGGTTGAAGCTTAAGGCTGGATATATACTTTGACTCAAAAGCTGGCTTGAAGTTAATGTCCCATCCTTCAGGACCTCTTGCGAATAGATCAAATGTGGCCTCATCATCAAGTTCATTTTTTACTTCTATTGAAAACTCAAACTCTCCCCCAATCGGTCCCCTCAAGATTGGATAGGAAGTATCGAGCTTTACACCTTCCTCTTCCTTACCTGTTTTCTCTTCCTTTTCGACATATATCGCGATAGTATCCTCCATTCTGAACTTTCCATCTTCAGTTCTTGCTTTAATCTTAAAAGTGTATTTTCCAGGTTTAACATCATCCGGAGGAATTGCCTTAAATGTAAGGCGCTTCTCTTTGTCCGGTGGAACAAATAATCCAGTTATCTCGTACTGAAAGGTTTCGAGTTTGCTTTCCCACCCTTTTGGTGCCTGATCAATCCACACCAGCACTTCTTCGCCTCTTTTCCCCCGGTTTATGAATGTTATGTTCATATCCACACTTTCATTTGGGGGTATCTTAATACCTGTATATTCTGGCGCCATTATAATAGATCTTTCGGGCTTCTGAGAGTCATTCTTGTTTGACTGGCCATATAGTGGAGAGAAGCTAAAGATTGTTATAATAAAGGCGAAAAGAATAAAAGAAGCAATTAGTAATCCCCTGCGACTTTGAGAAACCATTTGATCCTCCTTATCCTCTAGCGATTCGGTAAATGAACGAATGTCAAGTTTCATGAAAAATAGAAATTCTCATGCAAAATAGTACCAAAAATGTTGCAGTGCCGGCAAACTTCGAACAATTTAAATCAATATCTGTCGATTTCTTTATCTGGTATTGATAATTTGCGTTTTATAATAAAAACTTTAAGTTCGCCCTAGATTTTTACCCCTCTGGAGACTTGCACTGGAAATACATATGTTTTGCTAAAACTAAATATATCAATCAATAATATTTTTATTCTCGATAATTCGTACAACGTCTATAAATAATAATAATTTGCAACTAAAGTCAAAGATTAAAATAATAAAAAGGGAAGTGATCAGGTTTATACAGGGGCTATTTTTTCAAAAGGGTATCCATTATTATCTGAGCCTTTTTTCTACCGATTCCATCTATCTTTTCCAATTCTTCAGCTGTTATTGGGCCATTAATGTCTTTTAGAGCGGATAAGAATTTTTTTGCTGTCTCTTTGCCAATCCCTTTCACTTCGGATATTCTTGAAAGTAAAAGATTTTTATCTCTTAGCGAGATATGATAGGTATTTGCGAATCTATGGGCTTCATTTCTTACAGCCATTAATAATCTAAGGGCATCATTGTTGAATGGGAGTTGGATCGGCTCTTCTCTGTTTCTGGTATATATTTGCTCCCTTGATTTTGCAAGAGCAACCACAGGAATATTTTCGAGATCGAGTTTCTCCATTACTTCAATGGCGGCGTTTAATTGAGCTTTGCCTCCATCCACAAGAACAAGATCGGGCATTTTACCTTTCTCATTTTTGAGTCTCTGGTATCTTCTTGCCACTGCTTCTTTTAACATCTCGACATCATTTTGCCCTTCCACGTATTTTATTCTGAACTTCCTGTAACTCTTTTTGTTGGGAATGCCGTTTATGAAGTTTACCATTGAGGCAACAGAAAAGCTTCCAAGGATTGTGGCCACATCAAATCCTTCAATTATCTTTGGCTCTCTATCCAGGTTTAGAATTTTTTTCAATTCAATAGCTGCTTTTTCAGGGTTGTATCTGAACAGATGTTCTCTCAGAGAATTCTGGGCATTTTTTATGGCCATATCAACAAGCCTTTTCTTCTGGCCTCTTTCGGGAATTTCTAGGAAGACCTGCTTTCCTGATTTTTTTGATATTGAGATTTCGAGAAGTTCTTTTTCCTGGATATCCATGGGCAGTATTATTTTATCGGGAATATCATCTGAGGTGAGATAATAATTTGTTAAAAATTGCTCAAGGATTTCTTCCAGTCCAATTTCTATTTCAAACGTATATGACTTTTTGCCTATAATTTTGCCACTTCTTTTCATGATAAGTGTGATTACACATAGATTACCTTCGTCTGCAATTCCCATTATATCCTCATTTTCAGCGGAGCTTGAAAAAACCTTTTGTTCTTTAAGTATATTCTTTATTGCCATGTATCTTTCTCTCAACTGTATCGCTTTTTCAAATTGAAGATTTTTTGCTTCTTTTCCCATTTCTGTTTCGATTTCTTTAAGAACGTCTGCTTTTCTTCCCTTCAGGAAAAGTACAGCCTGATTTACTAGCCTTTTATATTCGCTTTCTTTCTCAGGGGTAAGAAGTGGACATATGCATTTGCCTATATAGTAATTCAGACATGGGTTTTTGATGGGGGCAGAGGAAGATGCCCTCGAGCATCTTCTAATTGGAAATAGATCGGTGATTGTTTTAATTGTATGGTTGATGTATTTGACATTTGGGTAGGGCCCAAAATATATGCTTCCATCATCTTCTCTGATACGGGTTTTCATTATTCGAGGAAATCTTTCATTTGTAATCTTTATATAGGGATATCTTTCATTGTCCTTCAGCACGATATTATACTTGGGCCTGTATTTTTTAATCAGGTTGCTTTCAAGGAGAAAAGCCTCAATCTCATTATCTGTAATAAAAACCTCTATATCGCCGATCGAGTTTACAAGATTTTCTGTTTTTCCATCTCTGGAGGCTTTGGTAAAGTAAGAGGAAACCCTCTTCTTCAGATTTCTCGCTTTTCCAATGTAGATAACCTCTCCGTTTTTATTTTTCATCATGTAAACACCGGGTTTCTCGGGGAGGTTATTTATTTTTTCTTTTACCATCATAGTTCCAATCAATTGTACGTATGAAAGAATAAAAATTGAAGAATGAGTCGTGAATTTTTGATATTTACCCCCGTATCTCTTGACGTCCTAATATAAAATTAATAATTTATGCTTTGCACATTAACCATTTATTTCTCATAATTCATAAATAAATCTGCTGGGGGTATTAATTGGCAAAGCACAAATCTGCTGAAAAGCGAGCAAGACAGGCCGAAAAGGCAAGGATTCGAAACCGATCCTGGAAATCAAGAATAAAAACCTCTGCTAAAAAGATACTCAAAACTATCGAAGAAAAAGATTTTTCAAATATTGATGAGCTTTTTCGTTCATTTGTATCGGTTGTAGATAGGGCTGCTGGAAAAGGAGTTATAAAAAGGAATACAGCAGCTAGAAAAAAGTCCAGAATGGCAAAGAGAATACTAGCAGCTAAAACTGCCCAGAACCTCTCATCATAATTATAGCCCATAATTATAGACAATGACGAGTTTCCTGAAAAATAGAAATCCGAATGCAAAATAGAATTAAAAATGTTGCATTGCCGGTAAACTTCGAAAAATTTAAATCAATAATTTTCGCTCCAAAAAGAAAACTCGAACTCGTACTAATTAACTACCGGTAGTGCCTTTATCTCTGAGGTTTAATGGGTGGTTAAAACTATAAGTTAGATTTTATTTTTTTTATAAAAAAGTAATTATTGTTAAAAATTCATATTGCACTATAATTTTTCTTATGTATAATTCTTAATAAATGCCACTGAAAAGGTTTATAAAATCCTCCCTGCGATTAAACACTATTGATTAATTTACCTGTTGTTCGTGGCTGTTGAGGGCTGCAAGAAAACATATTTGATTATTTTGAATCTGGATTATAAAAGGAGGGCGTTTTGACAAAGGCGGAAATCGTAGAAGAAATTAATGAAAGGCTTGGTCTTACAAAAAAAGATATTGCAAGAGTGATAGACACCTTCTTTGAGATTATTAAAGAAGGGCTTAAGAACGATGAACATATAGAGTTAAGGGGATTTGGAACTTTTGAGGTGAAAACGAGGGAACAAAGAGAGGCAAGAAATCCAAAAACAGGTGAATCTGTCATTGTTCCTAAAAGAAAGGTTCCTTATTTTAGACCAGGGAAGGAGTTAAAAGCTATCTCTAAAATGAAGATAAACTGAATGTCTGAGAAATTAAGCCCTTTATTGAATCCAGCTCATAATAAGATAAAAAGAATAAAAGGCTTGAATTATTTTTTAGCTATCCTTTCGGCTTCATTACTCTACATAAGTTTTACTTTCTCGTATCTTTCCTTTTTTATCTGGTTTTCCTATGTACCTATTTTAATTGTCGTATTCGCTGAAAAAAAATATTCAAGAATATTAATTTTTCTGACATTAACCTCGTTTCTTTTTTATTTTTTTTATCTTTTCTGGATGAGAAATTACAAGCATCCAGCTGCACTGCCAGGTGGAATTCTTACAACAACTATTTTTTTCTTAATGGCGGGTTTTGGAGCAAGGGTTATCCTTGATATAATAAGGCGTGCAAGATTTCAAAGAGTATTTTGGCCTTCTGTGATTGGAATCTCCTCTTGGTGGTTATTTGTAGATTATCTCAAATCTAGGGGGTTTCTAGCATTCCCCTGGGGTATTCCCGGTTATTCGCAGTATGATATCCTTTTTATGATACAATCAGCCTCGATATTTGGAGTATGGGGGATTGATTTTCTGATTATCCTTGCAAATGTGATGGTTACCCATGCCGTTTTTTCCTTTATTATTCAGAAAAATATCTCGCTGGAGGTTATATTCGGTTTATGTACCGTTGTTGTTCTTGTATCTGTAAATGCATTTTATGGGTTTATCGTGCTTAAAAACTCTGGAAGTGAAATCGGGTTGGCTTCTCCTTCTGTTAGGAGCCTGAGGGTTTGTCTTCTGCAGCCAAACTTTGACCCGTGGAATCCTGATGTGGTTAAGAATCTCTCTCTTGAGTTTAGATTAACAGAGGAAGCATTAAGAGAGGACCCGGAGCTGGTTGTGTGGAGTGAATCAAGTGTTCCGTTTTTATATGATTTCTATTTGAGGAAAAGAAATCGATATGCGATGATGGTTGATAGATTTTTTAAGAAAATAGGAAAGCCGGTAATATTTGGTACTCTTGAGTTCGAAGGAGAAGTTGTGGATGATAATTATTTCGGGAATTTTTACAATGTTGTAATCTTTTATGAGGCCGGAATACCCAGGGGAAAATATAGAAAGATCCATCTTGTTCCATTTGGAGAATGGTTCCCATACGATAAACTATTTCCGTTTGTTGATAAATCAATGAGAAAAGCAGGAGTTGAGGAATTTACACCTGGTTTTGAATATACCGTTTTTGATCTGGATGGGATATATGTAAGTCCTTTGATATGTTTTGAGGATGTTTTTGGAGATCTTACTCGAAGGTTTGTTTTGAGGGGTAGTCAGGTACTTGTTAATGTTACGAATGATGCCTGGACAGGTAGTGCTGAAGCTGAATGGCAACATTTTAGGATTTCAATTTTCAGGGCTATTGAAAACAGGAGATCGCTTGTACGCTCTGCCAACGGGGGTATAACAGCGGGTATAGATCCATGGGGTAGGGTTTTGAAGGTATTGGAGCCATTCTTAACAGATTATCTTATAGTCGATGTTCCTGTAATGGAACGGGAGATAATAACTTTTTATACAAAACATGGAGATTTCCTGCCAAAAATAGCTGTTCTGGGTTTAATTTTTTTGTTAATTTTTGCCATTTTTAAAAAAATAGTTGACTTGAGGATTGGATAAAATGTTATTATTAATTTAGTATATGAAAAAAATAATTATTGAGTTATTATATAATGTATTAAAAGATTGATTTTTATTTTTGAATGTGAAGTTGGTTTTTACCTAAAGAAAGTTTAGCATTATAAAAATAAAGTTTACAACTTTAAGTTCTACGATGAGTTCCAAAAAAAGTTCCAAAAAGGGAAGATAAAATGCTTACAGAGGCGAAAAAAAAGATGCTTGAATATTATAATGAAGGATTAAAATTGTATAAAAGCAGGAAATTTCGAGAAGCAATAAAGGCTTTTAAAAAGGCCCTTGAGTATGAGCCGAATGATGGACCTTCCAAACTTTATATAGCCAGGTGTGTTGAATTGGCTAAAAATCCCCCACCTCCCGATTGGGATGGAGTTTTCACAATGACGACAAAGTAAAGAGGGGTGTGCTATGGCAAAAAAGGATGAATACGCAGATATTAAAGAAGCAGAAAAGGTGGCTACGGTATTAAGTCCCACAACTTCTTTCAATGGTACGCTCAGGTTTCACTCTTCCTTAAAGATAGAGGGTAATTTTAGAGGCAAAATTATCTCGGATGGATTTTTGATCATCGGCGAAACTGCAAAAGTTAGAGCAAATATCAAGGCAAACTCAATAATAATAGCTGGAGAGGTTCGAGGCGATGTGGAGGCCAAAGAGAGACTTGAGATGCTTTCAACCGGTAAGCTGTATGGTAATATAAAAACCAGAAAACTCAAGATAGCAGATGGCGTTGTTTTTGAGGGTAGTTGCCAGATGACCTCTTTTGACGAAGCAGAAAAAAAATTATCCGGAGAGCCAGAGGCCGAAAAGGTGAAAACTATTTAATGGCCTTTTTGATATCTTCTATTCTATCTGTTTTTTCCCATGTAAAATCTTCTCTTCCAAAGTGTCCGTAAGCTGCAGTTTTTACGTAAATTGGTTTTCTAAGATCAAGGGTTTCTATTATTCCCTCTGGGGTAAAATCAAAAACTTTTTTAATCGCTTCGACAATTCCCTCGTCATCTATCTGACCGGTGCCGTGTGTATCGACCATTATTGATACGGGTTTAGCGACTCCAATTGCATAGGCTACTTGAAGCTCGCATTCATCTGCAAGCCCTGATGCAACTATATTTTTAGCAACATAACGTGCCATGTATGCTCCGCTTCTATCCACCTTTGTAGGATCTTTCCCGGAAAAACATCCACCGCCGTGGCTTCCAAAACCTCCATACGTATCAACCATTATCTTACGCCCTGTCAAACCAGTATCTCCGTGTGGACCTCCGATAACAAACCTTCCAGTTGGATTTATGTGGTATGTAATATTTTCTTCGTCGAGAAACTCTGGTGGAATTACCATCTTAATGACTTTTTCCACCATGTCGTTGTAGATTTCCTCATAGGTAACCTCAGGTGAGTGTTGTGTTGAGAGTACAACTGTATCGACCCTCACCGGTTTTCCATCTATATACTCCACTGTTACCTGAGATTTTCCATCGGGCTTGAGATATGGGATTTTTCCTTCTTTTCTCAGGGAAGAAAGTCTCAGGAGCAATTTATGGGCAAGCATGATTGGAAGTGGCATTAACTCCGGTGTTTGATTTACAGCGTACCCAAACATCATTCCCTGGTCGCCTGCACCTTTTTCTTTATGAAGGCCTTTTCCAAGTACACCCTGGGCTATGTCAGGAGACTGTTCATCAATACTGGTAACAACTGCACATGTTTCCCAGTCAAATGCAAGTTCCGGTTCAGTGTATCCTATTGCCTTTATCATTCCCCTTACTACCTTTGGGATGTCAACATATGCTTTTGTGCTCATTTCGCCCGCTACAAATGCCAGACCTGTGGTTACAAGAGTTTCACAGGCAACCCTTCCGTAAGGATCCTGTTCAAGTACGGCATCGAGTATTGCATCTGAGATTTGGTCAGCTATTTTATCGGGATGTCCCTCAGAAACCGATTCGGATGTAAATAAATGCTTCGCTTTATTCACCTTTTTTCTCCGTTTATTTAAACATTTGTAAACAGTTAAAATATAAATAATTGTTAATATGTCAAGGAAAAAGTTCAGTACAGGTCAACTCTATTGTCTTACAAATCATAAG
Organism: uncultured Spirochaetota bacterium; assembly: GCA_964518675.1. Taxonomy (GTDB): domain Bacteria; phylum Spirochaetota; class B62-G9; order B62-G9; family CAZFGQ01; genus CAZFGQ01. The sequence goes on along the minus strand of CAZFGQ010000008.1, from coordinate 47,849 downwards.
ACTATGGATGTTTCTCATTTAAAGTATTATTTTGTTACCAGATGTTTGTTATCATGGACTCGCAATAAATTTAACTGGTTTTAGATTGGAGTAATAATATATATGAATGATTCAAGGCCAATAGGAGTTTTTGATTCTGGGGTTGGCGGGCTAACAGTTGCTGTTGAGATCAAGAAGCTTCTGCCTCATGAAAAAATAATCTACCTTGGTGATCTGTTACATCTTCCCTATGGATCTAAGTCGAGCAGAGCAGTTTTGGATTTTACGAGGGCGGCTGCTGATTTCCTTGTCAGGAAGAATATAAAACTCCTTGTTATTGCCTGCAATACAGCAACTTCAATTGCTCTGGAAAATATTTCAGCTGAGCTGGATATTCCTGTAATTGGCGTAATAGAACCAGGGGTGATTTATGCATGCAGGGTCAGTAAGACGAAAAGAATTGGTGTGATTGGGACGACAAGAACAATTAAAAGTGGAGCATATGAGAAGACAATTCACAGTATAGAGCCAGGTGCTTATGTAGTTCAAAAACCCACTCCATTACTGGTGCCATTGATAGAGGAAGGGTGGGTGGGTCATAGGGTGGTGGGTATTGTGCTTGAGGAATATCTTAAAGATTTTATGGATAAGGAAATAGATACTCTTGTTCTTGGTTGTACACATTATCCTTTAATAATGAATGATATTGAGAGGCTTTTACCCGGGATTAAAGTAATTGATTCGGCTTCAACAACTGCAAAAATGACGGCGGAAATGCTTGAAGATAAACAAAAATTATCCCAAAAATTATCTATAGAAAAAAGTATAAGTGGTAAATATAAGTTGAACGGTGAGAGGAGTAGCTTTAGTATTTATCTTACCGATTATTCAGAAAACTTTGCAGTACTTGCTCGTATGATCCTTGGGGAAAAGATTCCTTACCCGGAAGTTGTATCTTTGAATTATAATAGAGGTAAACTTGAATACAATTTATAAAATTATAATCTATAGGAGTAATGTTTAGCTATGAGGAGAAAAATATCGTATTTTGTCTTTTTACTGCTGGGTTTCGTGGTAATCTTTCATGGTAACTTAGTCGCAGATATAGTTAATGGGATAGCATGTAAGGTAGATGATGAGATTATTACCATCCATGAATTTGAAAAAGAATATGAAGCATTTAAAAGGTATGCGGGCATTGTGGGTGCCCCTCTTCCGGATAAAAAACAGGTGATGGATAAGCTCATTGAAGAAGTACTTATAGCGAAAGAGGCAGAAAGAAGGGGGATAGTTGTAACAGAGTCCGAAATAGAAAAAATAATTGAGGATATTAAAAGGCAGAATAATCTGGATGATAATAGTTTCAGAGAGGAATTAAAAAAAGAAGGAACGACACTTGAAGAATTGAAAAAAAAATATAGAATCCAACTTTACAAAAATAGGATAATAAGCCAGATGATAATGGAAAAAGGTATCCGGGTGTCGGATGCTGAAATAGAGGAGTTTTATAAAGATCCGAAACGAAGAAACTTATTTAAAAAGGACGCCATTGTATCTCTTTCACAGGTTTTTATATCAGTTCCACCCGATGCTGATTTCAAAACATCAAAAGAAAAGAAAAGAATAGCGGAGAATGTTTATGAATTGGCAAAAGAAGGTGCTGATTTTAAGGAGCTGGTAAAACAGTATTCCGATGATCCCAGAAAAGAAGAAACTCTCGGATCTATTGGTAGTTATACCAGATCTCAGCTCGTTAATTTTCTTGGAGTGGAAAATGTACAGACTATATTTGCTCTGTCAGCAGGTGACGTTGTTCCTCCAATAAGACTTCCTGATGGTTACTATATTTTTAAGATAAATGAGAAAAGAGATGAGAAAATACTAAGTCTTGAGGAGGCCAGGGAAAGCATTAAGAGCTATATCATTAAGGAGAAAGGGGTAAAGATATTTAATGAATGGTTGAAAAATAAAAAAGAAAGTACAATAATAACCTACATGATAGAACTGGAGTGAGAATTGGGTTCTAGAAGAACTGCCAGAGTTCTAACATTACAGGCATTATACCAGTACGATATCGGAAAGAGACCTCTGGATGAATTACTGAAATTTAATTGGACTGATGTGAAGTATAATGAAAAAACAATAGAATTTGCCAAAGAGTTAATCTGTGGAACTGTGGAGAATCTTGAGGAGATTGATTCAAAAATTAAAGAACAACTGGAACACTGGGATTTTAATCGACTCTCATATATTGATAGGGCAATTCTCAGATTCTCGACTTATTCAATCCTGTATAGAGATGACATACCAGATACGGTGGCCATAGATGAAGCTGTGGAAATTGCCAAGGCTTTTGGAACGGATGATTCCTACAGGTTTGTAAATGGAGTTCTGGATGCCATCAGGAGAAAGAAGGAAGAAAAAATGAGTGGAGAAAAAAGAAGTAAGTGAGAAAGGCAGAAGGAAATGTGAAGGAAAAAATAAGCAGAGTAGAAAAGCATTTTTGGGAAATAGAATATTTTGTCGATTTTCTGGTTGTTTTATTTATTACTAAAAGTCGATATCCATGAGATTGGAAAAAAAAGTTATATTTGAGATATTTGGTGCGGTTGCTATACTGGCAGCTGGTATTATTCTTTTTATAACAACTGGCAGGGAAGATAAATTTGGTTCACGCATCTATCCTGGATATCCTTCTAGGGTATTTATCGAAGCGATAAACAACTACAGAACGGGGAATTATAAAAGAGCCGAGGAGATTTTTGAAAGGATAGTAGAGAAGGAGAAAAATAAAAAGCTCCTCAGCACTGCCTACCTCTACATGGGCAATATTCAGGCACTTCAGGGACACCATAAACGGGCTTCAGAATTATACAATCTCTCGTTAAGATACGATAAAAACAATTATTATTCCTCATATAATATCGCTGTTTTAAATGTTGAGAGGGGATATATGGAGAAAGCGATAAATATATGCGAGGATATATATCGTAAATGGCCTAAATTCACGATTAACGCCATGCTTCTTGCATCCCTCTATTATTCTAAGTCCAAATATTCCTCAGCAGCTTCGATTTTTAGTGCGATCAATGATAACCCACTTGTGCAGTATAATCTGGCCATGTGCTATATGAAAATGGGCTGTGAAGATAAAGCCCTGGAGATGCTTGAAGGTATTCTCAATAATGAAGCTGCACCTGATGTGATAAGGGGTCTAAGCGCAGTTTATATTGGAGCCAGGATAAATGAAGTGCCAATTGCCCATAAAATCAGAGCTTTTGAACTGGCTATGGGTATATTTCCTGAAGTTTCAAAGCTTCAATATTATCTTGCTCTGCTTAAAATCGAGAATAGAAATCTTCATGGAGCTTCTGAGTTATTGTTTAATTTATGTGGTGAAGAAAGAGATCCCGCGATGATTGAATTATATCTCTATACCCTGTTTAAAAGAGGGAAGTTTGCACGCGCACTGGATGATCTAGCAAGGTTTTTCCCTCGCGAGGAAGGTCTGCCAAATGGTGTAGTGGGTGATTTTTATCTGGCAGAGAAAAGGTATAATAGGGCCATTGAATATTATAGTAAAGCCCTCCATGATGGTAAAATACAGGGGCATGCTTTTTATAACCTTGTATCCCTTTATATTAAAGAGAAAAGGGTTCAGGATGCTTTGGATTTGATTTCAAAAATGAAAGAAAAGCTTGGAGATTCATTTTATTATGAATTGGCAAAGGCAAAACTGAACTTCAGTATAGGGAAAGAGGGAATGGCTTATGAAAATTTAATGTCTGCTCTGAGGAAGAGTAAGTCTTCAATAGATAGGAATATTGTGATAAATGAGCTTGAAAAATATGGTTACCAGGATCGTGCGATAGATTTATACCTTTCGGAGGATTATTCCAGAAATGTTACTACTCGGGAATATGTAAGGGCTATAATGAGGGTTGCTACGATTTATCTAAAAAGGGGCCATAGGGAGATCGCTTTAAAGTTTCTAAACAGAATCAGGGATAAGATCGAAAGTACCGAGGATTACTATAGATTTATGGTCCTTTTTGCAGAATCGGGGGGAGGTGGTGAGAAGGAAAATATATATAAGAGGCTTATAGCAGAGTTTCCTTATATGCCCGAAGCTTATGTTAATCTTGCTCTTTACTATGCAAGGTCTCGACAGTACAGGAGAGCCCTAAAGATTATTGATGAGAGTTTTACAAGGACAGATGTCAAAATGAATCCCGAAATCTACGATGATATTTTGAGAATAAAGGAGTTTTGTGAACAAAAATAATATTAACCTCTTTTGAATTATTGCTTGAATGCTTTAACGTGATAAATCTTGCTTGTTATTATTGGAAAGTCACAATATAATAAAATTATATAGTATATTCTATATGATTGGGTTGGTTATTTTTTTACCTTTTGGTATCCCGGGTTAGTAGAGATATTATAAAATATAGAGAATATTTTTATCTGACGATATAATAAGTATCAGGCATTATATAAGAATAACAAATATTTAATTTTGGGAATAAGCCTCCGTTTTAAAAAGGGAGGTCAAGAATATAAATGAAAGCAAATAAGGTAAAAAGTACACAATTCGCTGCTGAAACATCCAATTTAATAAAAGTCAGAAACTTTGTTGTTAAATACGGCCGGAAAATGGGACTCTCGGAGAAACAGGTCAGCGAGGTTAAACTGGCTGTTGATGAAGCTGTTTCAAACATTATAAGACATGCCTACCCTGGTAGAAAAGGCGACTTTAGAATTGAGATGGCGAGGAGGGAAGATTACGTAGAAATTAAGATAATTGACTGGGGGATTGAGTTTGATTGGAGTTCAGTTGTTGAACCTGACCTTTATAAATACGTCGAGACAAGAAGAAAGGGTGGACTTGGAATATGGCTGATCAAAAAACTAATAGATGAAGTACAGTTCCAGCGTATCGAAGATACAAATGTTCTGACAATGAAGGTTTATCTCGAGCCAGAAGCAATCACAGGAGCTGTACCCGGTGTCAGGGCAAAGTTCTCAATGAGGGTGAGATATGCTCTGTATGCATTTGCGTTTATTACAGCGCTTATAGTAATTGTTTATAATATAGGCTCCAGATATCAGATTAAAGCTATCAGAGACAAGTTTTTAGATAGATACCGTTCGATAACAGAACAGATAGCATCTGCAGCTTCTGACATGATCCTTGAGGGAGATGATCTCGGCCTCATCAATCTTGCCGCCAGTGTTAAGCAGAATGAAGAACCCCTTGAGTATATTGTTATTACAAGAAATGATGGAACGATAATTGCCCATACTGATGTGAAGAAGATTTATACGAGATATACCTATCCACCGGGAGTAAAACCGCTTACAGCGAAAGATACGGCAAAGGTATTTAACTACAGGGGAGGTGGTGGAAGGGTTTACAATGATTTTTCTGCGGTTATAAGATTTGAAGATACTAAACTCGGTGAAGTCCATATCGGAATACCTGAAGATAAGTTTGCAGAGGTTACAGATCTGGTTAAACAAAGATTAAAGGTAGCATTTATCGCTTTATTCTTCTGGTCAACAACGATTATCGGTGTTTTTGTAATAGGCTCCACATTCATAGTTCCACTGAGAAAACTTGCCGATGAAATAGCTAGATTGAGTATGTCGGGACAGATAAGAGAACTGAGGCTTGATATAAGAAATCCAGAAATAAGCAAGATAGGCCAGGCATTTAATGAAATTATGAGGAACCTCAGAATTACCCAGGGACAGTTAACTGATCAAACAAGATTAAGGCGAGAGCTTCAACTGGCCCAGGAAATACAGAATGCCCTTTTGCCCAAGGAGGTTCCAAGACTGGAAGGGTTTGAAATTGATGCATCATACAGAGCCGCTCTTGAGGTTGGTGGTGATTACTACGACTTTTTTGAGGTTGATGAGAACTCAATAGGTATTGTTGTAGCTGATGTTTCGGGTAAGGGGATTGGTAGTTCTATGGTTATGACGATGATAAGAACCACCATGAGACTGGAGGCAAGGGGGAATAAGAGAGCGAGTGATGTTCTGATAAAAGTTAATCAGGCAGCAATGGGCGATATAAGAAAGGGAATGTATGTTACCATGTTTTATGTCATATTGGACAACAAGAAGAGAATGGTAAATTACGCAAGTGCAGGCCATAATCCGATGATACTGTACAGGGATTCCACAAAATCTATAAGTTTTTTAAATCCCCGTGGCATAGCTGTTGGAATTGATCTTGGAGATCCGGACGAGTTCAGAAAGAGAATTACCAGTGAAAGATTAAAATTGAAGAAAGGTGATCTTTTGTTTCTATACACGGACGGAATCACCGAGGCTATGAATGAAAAGAGAGAGCAGTTCGGTGAGAAAAGATTAATAGAGTTTATAAAAAAGTACCATCATCTTCCAGCTTCGGATTTTAAAAACAGATTAAACCAGGAGATAGCGGAGTTTACAAAGGGATACCCTCAGACCGATGATATTACATTCATAGTAATAAAACTTGAAATGAGCGTTGCAGAGATTGAATACTCCAAGAGACTGACTCTCTTCCAGTTAATAGAGGAAGGTATGCCGGTTGAGGAGGCACTTGAAAAGACGGGAATTAGTTATGAAGAATATCTCGAATTGCGGGAGAAAAGAGAAAAGTATGGTGATGATGCTCTTAAGATAGAGAGGAAAGAGGAGGAAGAAGAAATCGAACTTACACATGCTACTCATGAACAGGTTAAGGCAATTGTTCAGATAGTAAGAGAACATCCGGAATATGGTGTAAGCAGAATTACAAAGTTGCTTCAGTCCGAGGAGTATGGAGGTTATGATATAAAGGAAAGTACTGTTCGAAGAGAACTTATAAGGATGAAGCTCGATACAAGGGAAAAACGTGAGGCATTTGCAAAAAGAGCTTTGCCAACTGGAGCTTCATACAGGTAATTAAGATATTATAATGTAAAATTAGAAAATCTGTTTAATAGGGCGAACTTCGAGTTTTCATTATGAGACGTAAATTATAAATACAAAATAAAAAAATCAACGGATATAAATATAAATTGTTAGAAGTTCGCCGGCGCTGCAACATTTTTGGTTTTATTTTGCATTAAGATTTCTATTTTTCAGAAAACTCGACATTTGTTCTAATATCGATTATTTTCTTGATTATGATCCATTTTAATTCTTTATTAAAATAAGAATCGATTTTTCTTGAAAAATTTTATAATTGCGATAAACAATTCATTAGAACAAGTTGTTTAAAGAAAACTGTTTTAAATATGTAAAAAGTTCAGGAGGTTTTGATGGCTGATATCCAGGTTAATGTGAGCTATGCAGGTGGGGATAATAGCATAGCCATCATATCTGCAAAGGGTTTCATAGATACAACAACGGCACCGGAGCTGGAGAAGAAGCTAGAGGAGCAACTGGCACTAAACAAATACAAGATTATTGTAGACCTTAAAAATATTGACTATGTGAGTAGTGCCGGTTGGGGCGTTTTTGTTAGTGAGATCAGAGAGATCAGGGAGAACAACGGCGATCTGGTACTGGCGAATATGTCTCCTGATGTATATGATGTATATGAATTGATGGAGTTTTCAAGCATTCTGAAATCTTTTGATAGTGTTGAAGAAGCGATTTCATATTTTACCGGAGAGGAGGTTCCGGTAAAAACATCCTCTGAAAAAACACGGAAAATACCTGAACCTGCAAGTACGGCTGTTGGCTCAGGCACACAATCTAGAAATCCAGAAACTGTTGAGCAAAAGAAACCTGAACAATCCGCAGAGGATGTATTTTCCATGGCCACCAGTGAGCTTGGCAGAAGAATACTCAATGTCATTATTGATAATCCCTATTTTGAGGTAAAGGAGATTGCCAAAGCGTTGCGGCTGCCCCAATATGGTGGGAAAAAGGCAAGCACGGGAAGCGTTAAAAGAGAATTAAGATCTATGGGGCTACTTGATAAACAGAAGAGATTTGAGATTGCAATGAAAGGAAAAGGATAAATTGCAATGAAAGGAAAAGGATAATCTGTAAAGGCCTGCCTTATTTCAAAAGATTTTTATGTAGGGAAGATTGAGAAGGATTGAGATCAAATATTTATAAATCGAGTGAAACGGTATTTATCCTCACCCTGTGTTTTGGAAACTTTTGGTTCAGCATTGGCCGATTAAAGCTCTCTTTTACTGTAAATAATATAGAGTTTTATTCTAAAAATAAAGATAGGTAGCGGGTCTAGATCGATGAATGAGGAACGGTTAAAAATGCTTCTTGCCATATCAGATAAAGTTTCGAGGGAATTGATTAATATAAATCGATTTGATAAGATACCCGGGTTTATTTCCACACAGCTCTCAAAGGCTTTTTCTGAAAATCTCTGGTATGCTTTTGTCGACCGGGGATCAAACAAGATTTACGAGTCAAGGGTTGTGGATAGAGAGGTAAAAAATATTCTTCCATTTCTCCTTCAGGAGAAGTTCCTGGATGAAATAAATAAACTTGAATGGACAGTAATAGATCATAGAGGGTTTCAATTTATCCTAGAAAAAATACTTAACGAGAGAGTTGATTTAAAATCTTCTTTTTTGGTAATTCCAAAGAAGAAAGGTAAGGCTGTCACTCATCTTTCTGTGATATGGGGAAGTAAGATTCTTGAACAGATAGAGAGGGAGGAAATAGATTTTATATGTACCATTTGCAGTATGGCGGAAATGAGGATTATGTACCTTCTTTACATGGAGAATATGGCAGTTTCATCAGAGAGAGAACTAAAAAGAAAAACACTGGAACTTAAGGAGTTAACCGGAATAGGAGAGGATCTGACCTCTTTAAATAAAGAGGATTTTCTGGGGAGTTTTCTTCTCAATGTGATGGGAAGGACTTTAAGCAGGTCTTCTGTGATACTCCTCTCCACCAACGAGAATAATACTCAATATGCAGTAGTCGCGTGCAGGGGACTTGATAAAAAGCGGATACAGAATATCGTGCTCAGTTCAAAATCAAATATAGTAAAGGAGTTAATAAAGAATAAAAACCCGATTCTCGTTGAGAACATACTTGAGAATATAACAGATGAAGAAAAAGAGCTTCTCGGTAAACTTGAGGCCGAGGTTCTCTGGCCACTCATCTCCAAAGATGCACTGATTGGGATTCTTGTACTATCAAGTAGAATTAATAAACAACCTTTTAATGAGGATGTGTTTGAGTCAATAAAGCTTCTGGCCAATCAGATGGTTATGGCGGTTGAAAATACAAAACTTCACAATCTCAGGCATGCTTTTACGAGATATATATCCCATCAACTTGCAAGTGAAATTCTTTCCAATCTTGATCAGATAAAGCTCGGAGGTGAAAAAAGGAATGTTGCTGTTCTTTTTGCAGATATCAGGGATTTTACCTCAATGGCTGAGAAGATGAGTCCTGAGGAGGTTGTGAATCTCCTCAATACCTATCTCACAGAGATGACGGAAATTGTGTTCAAGTATGAAGGGACGCTTGATAAATATATTGGCGATTGTGTTATGGCTGTTTTTGGAGCTCCTGTTTCCCATTACAATGACACTGAAAGAGCAGTGGTAGCGGCAATTGAAATGCAAAAGTTTATTGCAAAGTTAAATGCGAAAAGAGAAGCTGAGGGTTTACCGGCTGTGGGCATAGGAATAGGAATAAACTGTGGTGAGGCAATAGCGGGTAACATGGGTTCTGTTGATAGAATGGATTATACTGTTATAGGCGATACCGTTAATACTGCTGCAAGGCTTGAAGAAATAGCCAAAGCAGGGCAGATCCTTGTTACGAGAAATGTTTATGATGAAGTCAGGTATCTTGTTGATGCTAATATCGTTGGAACAATCAGGGTAAAGGGAAAGGAGAAGCCCATTGAGGTGTATGAAGTGGTTGATTTGATAGCTGCAAGATATATCGATGCTGTTGAAAGGGCTTTTCCTTATATAAGTGGGCACTTTCTAAATATAGCCAGAGATGCTGAACTTGTTGGGAAGGTATTGGGCTTTTCAAAAGATGAGCTGATAAAATTCCGCTCTGCAGCACTTCTTATAGATGTGGGAAGAATTGGGCTGGATGAGAAGATTTTTAACAAAAAGGGCGAGATTACCCCTGAAGAGTTTGAGATCATTAAGAGTCATGTGATAAGAGGTGCGGAATATGTTGAGAAAAAGCTTCATCTGTTTAAGGAGGGAGTGGATTTAATAAAGCATCATCATGAAAACTGGGATGGGAGTGGTTATCCTGATGGTCTTAAGGGGGAAGAAATTCCACTCTGGGCCAGGATTATTAGGGTGATTGATAGTTACCATGCACTGGTATCTGATAGGCCATTTAGGGAGGCCTTTAGAGAAGAAGAAGCCATGAGAATTCTTGAGGAGGGTAAAGGCAAGTATTTTGATCCAAAAATTGTTGATGTTTATATTGAGATTTTGAAAGAAAGGAAAAAAGAGAAAGAGAGGGTTATGGGTTAAAATGGCTTTAATGCCTGAAAAAATGTATGTTACGAGCGAATTGGAAAAAAATCTTATTTTCCAGAACCTTAAGAAACTCAATATTCCGATAAATATTATTTCAGGGGGTGTCGAGTACAGGGGTACTGTTGAAAAATTGACAAATGATGGAATTATTGTCAAACTTGAGACTCCGCTAATAAATGAGATTGATCAGGAGGTGAGGGTTAACTTCGCTTTCAATAATAATTACCATTACTTTACGGGCCCGGCAACTATGCTGGACTCATCAAAGGTTCTAATTATAGTTCCCGAGAAGATAAGTAAAAACATTCTCAGAAAGCATAAAAGAATTCGTGTATACGAAAAAGTATATATGAGGTTTAAAATAATTGTTAAGGCAGAAAGATCGATATCCCTTGATGCCTCAAGAATTGATGAAAGAGTAATTCTACAGGAGGTAAAAAAGCCGAAACCTGCAATTGATAAGGTGCTGAGTGGTATCAAGAATCTGGTTTCTGAATTTTCGCAGAAATTTCAGGTCAAGGTTTTCAAGTCGAATGAAAAATTAAACTTTGAAGAAGAACTTGTTAAAGACAGCGGAAAGATATTTTTGATCTATGATTCTTATGAGGATGCAATAACAGAAAGGAGATTTTTTGAGGAGAAAATCCTGACTATTGGAAGAGCTTTTGAATACCTGATTTCAAAGGGTATGTCACGAAAAGAGGCTGAGGATAAGCTACTCGATTTGCTTCAGGAGAAAAGGGACAATAAAATATACTCAGAATGTTTTGTTCCGCTTTTACTTGAGGGAGAAGTTGTTGGTTATATAAGACTTCAGAATGACATGGAATACCACAGAAATATCAAACCTCTCCAGGCTCTGAGGGTTCTGGATTATGCTACTCTTCTAGTCGAGGCTCTAGTTAAATATGATTATTTCAGGCTGGAGAGCGGGACGGATTACGATATCCCGCTTGTTGATATCAGCGCTGGTGGTATGCTATTCAAATTAACTAAACCCCAGCTAAAAAGGTACCTCACCGTGGGGACCTTCATCCAGGCCTCCATAAAATTTCCTTCGAGGTATATTGAAGTTATGGCTGAGATTTTTAGGATTGACCAGGCAAATCTTCTCTACGGTTGTAAGTTTAAAGAAATAAACGAAGAGGATATGAACTGGATTGAGGATCTGGCGAAAAAGAAAAATCCTCTTTAACGTCTCCATAAATTTCTTATATTTTAATAGATATAATTCTGTATTTACTGTGATGATTTCTGTATAAAATATTCCCCTGTTTGTAGTGGAATGTGTTATATTTTTGAACTGGTGGATGTTTCGGCGTGTAGCACCAGGTATAAATTAGACCTGGTACAGAGAATCATAATTACCAATAATAATCAAACTGGAACTGGAGGTTGTAATGGCTCCAAAAACAGAACCCAGACTTAACAGTATGATTGGAGAAGGTTCTATCTTTGAGGGTAAGTTTTATATTAGCGGATCAATACAGATTGATGGCAGGTTTGAAGGTGAGGTTAGAACTGAGGATGAACTCATTGTGGGGGAGACCGGTAAGGTTAAAACTGACATTGTGGCAAAGAGAGTTGTAGTTGGTGGTACTGTAATCGGAAATATTGATGCTGAAGAGGAGGTTTTACTCCTCTCGACTGGAAGGGTGCTTGGCAACATAAGGGCTCCTGTTGTTAATCTCGAAAGAGGAGTGGTTGTAGAAGGAGAGATTTCGGTCAATGGCGGCCAGAAGAAAGATATCAAGAGTATAGTCGAGGAATCTTACATGGCGGGACCTAAACTCGAGGATATGCTTCATATGGAAGCAGAAATTCACACACTTGAGAAAGAAAAAGAGGATGCAGGAATTAAAGAATAATACAGAGATTGAATATATAAGACAAGCTTCAAGAATAGTTGGTGAATTGCTGCTCTATCTAAGAGAAATAATAAAACCTGGTATAACTACAGGCTGGCTGGATAAAAAGGCAGAAGAGTTTATAAGGAAAAGGGGAGCATATCCTGCCTTTAAAAATTACAATGGATTTCCTGCCTCAATATGCACCTCTGTAAATGAAGAAGTTATTCACGGTATACCTGGTAGTTACAGGTTGAAGGAAGGAGATATTCTCAGTATTGATGTGGGCGTACAGAAGGAAGGCTATTATGGGGATGCTGCGATTACTGTTCCAATTGGGCGGATCTCTTCTGAGGATGAAAAGCTCCTGAGGGTAACAGAAGAGGCTCTGTATCGGGGAATTAAAAATGCGATTCATGGAAACCATGTTTCGGATATTTCAATAGCAATTCAAAGTTTTGTAGAGAGTAACGGATTTTCAGTTGTGAGGGATTTTGTGGGTCATGGTGTCGGGAAAAAGTTGCACGAGGAGCCACCAATACCGAACTTTAAAACTGCGGGAAGAGGTTCAAAACTTCTTTCCGGAATGACAATTGCAATTGAACCGATGGTGAATGCTGGTAAGCCTGATGTTATGGTTAAGGATGATAACTGGACTGTTGTGACTGTGGATGGAAAAAAATCCGCACATTTTGAACATACGGTGCTTGTGCTCGATGGAGAAGCCGAGATATTGACCCTTGTATGATGCAACAGAAAGAGTTTTAAAAGATATTATTATAGTTTTTTAATTTATAAGATCGTCACAAGAAGATTAAAGGTACTGAAATGGGAAGCTACAAATTTATCGACCACACAGCCGATATTGGTGTGGAGGTTGAGGCCAATAGTATTGTTGAGCTTTTCAGTGAGACTGTAAATGCATTGATTAATATACTTACAGAGTTGCCTCCCGAAGAGATTAAAGCCAGAATTGGGAAAAGAAAGGGAATCAAAGAGAAGATGATTGTTAAGAAAGATTCTTGGGAAAATGTTATCCTTGATCTTTTAAATAGAATTATATTTTTAGTGGATACAAAGAAACTTGTTCCGATTTCGCTATATATCAAAGAGAAGAAAAATACGTACAGATTTCTGATTGAAATGATTAACGAACCCTCATTGTTGAAAAGAGAGATAAAGGCTGCCACGTATCATAATTTAAAGGTTAATGAGGAGAAAAATATTTACAGGGTTACGATAATATTTGATATTTGAGGTGTATGGTATTGAAATTTGAGCTTTTTGGTCAGAACGATAAGTGGGGAGGTGAGGAAAATGGCAGTGGAAACGATTGAATTAAAAAAAATAGGGGAATCGCTTTTTGAAATACCAAAAAAGGAGAAGATGAGGGTTCCCGCAAGGGTTTTTATAGATGAGAGAATGGCATCCAGCAGCGAAACACAGGAATCGCTGGTACAGTTGAGGAATGTCGCGTGTTTGCCTGGAATAAAAAAGTGGGCCATTGGAATGCCCGATATACATTATGGGTATGGTTTTCCCATAGGTGGTGTCGCGGCAACCTCTGTTGATAACGGGGTTGTTTCTCCGGGAGGTGTTGGATACGATATAAATTGCGGGGTCAGGGCTATACTTACAAACTTTACAAGAGAAGAGTTTAAAAAACATCTTGAGAAAGTACTGATGGAGATTTATCGCACTGTTCCTGCTGGTGTGGGATCAACCGGGATCATAAATTTGAACAAGAAGGAGCATAAGAGGGTTGTGGAAAAAGGAGCAGAATGGGCAGTTGAAAAGGGTTATGGAGATGAAGAAGACCTTATCTATTGTGAAAATAAGGGATGCCTGGGCGGTGCCGATTTTGCTGATATTTCAAATGAGGCCAGGGAAAGAGGCAAAGATCAATTGGGCACCCTTGGTGCTGGAAATCACTTTCTTGAAATAAGCTATGTGAGCCAGATCTTTAACCCTGGGGCTGCGGAGGTATTTGGAATCTTCCAGGATCAGGTAATTATTATGTTCCATACAGGTTCAAGGGGATTTGGATATCAGATATGTGACGATTACCTGAGAAAATTGAGAGAAAAGAGGATGTTTGAGCTTCCGGACCCACAGCTGGTATCGATTTACATCAGCGACCCCCTCGGTAAAGCATACCTCAGTGCAATGAAAGGGGCGGCCAATTATGCATGGGCAAACAGGCAGATAATAACCCAGATGGTCAGGGATAGTTTCAGAAATGTATTCAAACTTTCTCCCTCAGAAATGGGTATGAGAATTCTCTACGATGTTAGCCATAACATTGCCCGTATAGAAGAACACGACATTAATGGCCGAAAGGAAAAGGTTTGTGTTCATAGAAAGGGAGCTACACGTTCGTTTCCTGCTGGGAGTCCAGACATACCACCTGAATATAGTGGGATAGGTCAACCAGTGCTGATACCGGGTGACATGGGAAGGTCATCGTATATCTTAAGGGGTTTAAGCGGTAGTATGGAAAAGAGCTTTGGAACCACCTGTCACGGTGCGGGAAGAGCACTAAGTAGAAGGCAGGCCGTTAAGAGGGCGAAAAGCAGAGATATAGCGGGTGAACTTGAAAAGAAAGGTATACTTGTACTATCAGTTTCTAAAAAAACGTTGAAAGAAGAGATGCCAGAGGCATATAAAGATGTTGACGAAATTGTAAAAATTGTGGAAGAAAATGATCTTGCAGGACGTGTTGCTAAATTGATACCAATGGGTGTAATGAAAGGTTAAACTCGCATAAGATTATCTGGAGGATACTGAAATGGTGAATGGAAGTTTCAGGATTGATGAAGCTTCTAGGTACGAAGGAAAAACTGTTGTCCTTGAAGGGTGGGTCAGACATATACGTTCGAGCGGCTCCATAGTGTTTATTGAAGTAAGAGATGGAACTGGTTACCTTCAATGTGTGGTTGTTAAAAATGATGTTGATTCCAAGTTTTTTGAGGACGCCTGTAAGCTTAAGATAGAATCTTCTCTGGTTGTTAAAGGGACTATCAGAAGGGAAAAAAGGGCACCTGGTGGTTTTGAGATGGCTGTGGAGGAACTCTACCCGGTTCATATTCCGGAAGAGGAGTACCCCATCTCAAAGAAATCA
This sequence comes from uncultured Spirochaetota bacterium, assembly GCA_964518675.1. GTDB lineage: Bacteria > Spirochaetota > B62-G9 > B62-G9 > CAZFGQ01 > CAZFGQ01. Next base: position 32,415 of record CAZFGQ010000008.1, on the reverse strand, counting down.
CATGGGATAGATTTTCTTCTCGAACGAAGGCACCTGTGGATAAGATCAAGCAGACAGGTGGCTATTCTTAGGATAAGAAGCGAACTCTCAAGAATTCTTCGAGAATATTTTTATCAGAATGGGTTCGTTCTTATTGATACACCAATACTGACAGGTTCGATTGGCGAAGAAGCAGGTAATCTTTTTACCACCGAATATTTTGATTTTGGGAAAGCATTTCTTGCACAAACCGGTCAGTTATATCTTGAGGCTGCTGCTTCGTCATTTAAAAAAGTATTTTGTTTCGGACCTACCTTCAGGGCTGAAAAATCTAAAACGAGAAGACATCTTGCAGAGTTCTGGATGCTTGAAGCTGAGATGGCTTTCTGTGATTCTGAAAAAAATATGGATTTGCAGGAAGATTTAATATGTTATGTTATTGATAGGGTTCTGGTAACATGTGAGAATGAACTGAAGTTTCTGGAAAGAGATCTGGAACCCCTGAAAAAAATAAAAAAACCGTTTCCTCGGATATCTTACGATGAAGCTGTTGAAATACTGAGGAATGAGGGATTCTCAATGGAATGGGGTTCAGATATTGGTGGCGATGAGGAGACTGCGCTTTCAGAGAAGTTTGACCGACCGGTGTTCATTTATAACTATCCCAGAGATGTAAAGGCTTTCTATATGAAGCCTGTGCCCGGTGAAGAGAACAAGGTTATGTGTGATGATCTTTTTGCTCCTGAAGGATATGGCGAGATCATTGGAGGCTCTCAGAGAGACGATAATTATGAATCCCTATATGAAGGCATAAAAAGATTCGGCCTTAATCCCGATAACTACGGATGGTACCTGGATCTGAGAAAATACGGAAGTGTTCCTCACTCTGGTTTTGGATTGGGGCTTGAAAGGCTGGTTGCCTGGATATGTAAATTGCCCCATGTGAGGGAAGCAATTCCCTTTCCGAGGTTGATTAATAGATTGTATCCATAGTCTGGCACAAAAAGTTTTATCTCAATTACTCTAAGTTTTAGGAATAAGGAAGTTTTGATTGTAAAGAAAATCCTCCATTATTCATTTCATTTTTTTCTTCCTGTAGTATTAGCAATTCCTTTTATCGCCAATTCATCCGATTATAGGGTTCTGGAAATACATGGCAGGGTTATTAAGGATGGCGCTCTGCTTGGTAAAGATGTTGAATATATCGGTGATGGCGGCTATTTAAGGACATTCAGGGATAGTTCTATTGTATTTAAGAAAGGTTCGTTTTTTTATAAAGTTTATCCGTATACAAAGGTCCTTATTAAAGAAGAATCGGTAAAGCTTGAGTATGGAAAAATCTCCCGTTCTAAAAGTGGAAACTTTGAAGAAATCCATTTTCTTATTTTCCCGAAACCAGCGCAGGGCCGTGCAACTAAAATCTTTTTATCTACAGAGAATAACCACGGTACCTGGGAAGCCATGGTACATGGAAAGGGATATAAGAGTAGAATTGAACTCTACCGCGATGGCGACAATTTATATAGTGGATATTTTGCATTTGATGTGAAAGCAAGACCGGATAAATACTGGCTGTCAGTAATATTCGAGAAGGATGATGTGGTGAGTAATTTTATCTTTCCATTTTATCTAAGGACTTTAAAGCCCGAAAGGGGTGTGGTATATCTTCAGGAAGAAGATCTTGAGATTCTTAAACCTTCCAGAGAAAAGAAAGTCCAGATTCAAGAACTCAGGGATATTCTGTCTCGGTCAAGAGATGAGAAAATGTGGACTGAGAGATTTATTTTTCCTGTTAATGAAGTAAAGGTCATCTCTAAATTTGGTAAAAAGAGGATATATCTTCTTAATAAAAAGTATATGTTTACAAGATTCCACAGAGGTGTGGATCTAAAGGCTAAAAGAGGACAGGAAGTCATGGCACCTAACACAGGTATTGTTGTAATGGCAAAGAGAAGAATAACGACAGGGAATACAGTTGTTATTGATCATGGAAGAGGGGTGTATTCTCTTCTGTTTCATCTTGATAGTATCACAGTTAAGGAGTGGGATAGAGTCGATAGAGCCACTGTTGTAGGAACAGCGGGAGATTCCGGCTTTGCTGGAGGTGTGCATGTTCATTGGAGTGTGGTTGTGAATGGTATCTATGTTGATCCTGAGGATTGGATAAAGATCAAGTATTAGGAGAGACTATATCCGTCGTTACATAGATTTAATTATGTGGGGTTAGATATGGATTATCTGGAGAGGGTGGAGAAGTCAGCTGAATTTATAAGGACAAGGCTCGGTACTGATGTAAGATATGCGGTTGTTCTTGGCTCGGGATTTGCGAGTGTTTTGCCACCACTTCGAAATGAAATACAGATTGACTATTCTGAGGTTCCTTTTTTACCAGATAGGGTAATTAGGGGCCAGGGTAGTCAGATAAGATACGGTGGTTTTGGTTCAAAAAAGGTAATGTTTTTCTGCGGTAGATTTCACCTTTATCAGGGTGTTTCACCCCTTGAGGTGGTGATGCCAATCATGGTAGCTGCGAAACTCGGTGTGAAGCTTATGGTTTTAACAAACGCATCGGGTGGAATTAACAGATCATTTAAGCCTGGTAACATCATGTTGATAAGAGATCACATTAACTTTATGGGAGAAAACCCTCTGGTTGAATTGTACAGCCTGAGAAATGGTAACTCAGAGGATTTTTTTATAGATATGGGAAATGCATATCCAGTTCATTTGATAGAAAAGTTTATTTCTTCTGCAAAAAGGCTTGGACATGAAAGTGTTGTAAAATGTGGTGTTTATGTGGGTGTAAAAGGGCCGAATTATGAAACACCGGCAGAAATTAAATTTTTTGCAAAAGCAGGAGCTGATGCTGTGGGGATGTCAACTGTGCTCGAAGTAATTGCGGCTGTGTACCAGAAGATAGAAGTGCTTGGTGTTTCTATTATTTCCAATATGGCAGCTGGGATTTCTCCACATATTCTGAATCATAGAGAAGTACTCGAAGTGGTCTCGGATGCAGCGGGAAAATTCTTTGCCATTTTGAGTGAGTTTTTTCGCTTTGTTTGACCATGAGTATTAAGATTTAAGTTTTTATGAGTTTGTTGATTATTGCTGGAGATAGCTGGAAATTCGATAAAAGCAAGTAAAAAATGAAAACAATTGAAGAACTTTTCAATGATGAAATCCTGGAAATGATGAAAACGGAGATAACCCAGGCATATGGGAATGAGGTCCTTTTTTTGGGCTGGCTGGATGAATCGGGGATGGTATGCAAAGTTGAACCGGTTGCCCGTGGGAATGATGAATGCGTGAGTTTTCCTTATGAATGGGGTATGAAGTGCCATGTGGTTATACATAATCATCCGGATGGGCAGCTTTCTCCATCTGGAGCTGACATAAGTATTGCTTCAACCCTCGCCCAGTGGGGAATAGGATTCTATATTGTGGATAATTCTCTTTCGAATGTTTATGTAGCGGTTGAGCCTGTTCTTCAGAAAAGCATTTTGGCAGTGGATGTAGATGGGCTTGTTAAATTGGTTTCTGAGGGAGGGAAACTAAGCCAGCTTCTCGATGGATTTGAAGAGCGGTCGGGACAGAAGGAGATGATCAGAATGGTTTCGGAGTCGCTTAATACAGGCTCACCAGCTCTTATTGAAGCCGGAACCGGGATAGGCAAATCAATGGGGTATCTACTGCCATCAGTATCCTGGGCACTAAAAAATAATAAAAGGGTAGTGATTTCTACTGCAACAATTAATCTTCAGGAACAGCTGATCCGCAAAGATATACCGCTTGTGAAAAAACTTCTGGAAGTAGATTTTGATTATGTTCTGATGAAAGGAAGACAGAACTATATATGTTTGCGAAAAGTTGAAGAGTTAAAAAAAGAACTTTTTACTTTCTTTGATGAAGAGGATATTGATCAATTTAATCTTCTGGCAGAGTGGGCTCTGAAAACAGATGATGGTTCACTTACCGATCTGGGATTTATTCCGAAATCTTCCGTGTGGGATGCAGTTTGTTCTGAAACGATTACCTGCCTTGGTAATAAATGTGAGTTTTATGGTAGATGTTTTTTCAATAGAGTGAAACAAAAAGCCGCTAAATCCACGCTAATTGTTACAAACCACCACTATCTCATTGCCGATTCATCTCTCCCACCGGGCACTGGACTTCTTCCACCATACCAGTACCTTGTGCTGGATGAGGCTCATAAAATAGAGGATTCTGCTACTTCTTACTATACCACTCAGATTGACAGATATTATCTGATGAGAGTTCTACGGAGGTTTTATTTTAATAAAAAGAGAGAAGGAGGATTTCTTCTTTATCTCTTAAAAGCGATCCCTGAAGAAGAACGTGAGACTATAGATGAATTAATAGACATGACCGTGGCTCTGTATGGAGAAATCCAGAGTACCTTTGACACCATAGATGTATTTGTAAAGGATCTTTTACATGTAGAAAAGAGAGAGGCAGAACTTTGTGAGAGTGTGGTTCATGGTAAATTGCTGGAATTAAAAGAAGAAAATCTCAATATGGATGAATGGAATGGAGTTGTTCTCAGACCACTTCTCAGTATAAGGGCAGGTTTTGACAGAGTGGTAGGATTTCTTGAAAAAATAAAGTCAAAGATTAATAAAAACGAGTTTTTGATCAGGCAGATTGATGGGTACTGTGCACGATTTTCGGATATTTCATCTGTACTATCCAGCCTTGTTTCTATTGAAGATCGTTCATTTGTCAGGTGGGTTGAATATAAGGACAAATCGGTATTTTATATGGCAATGGTTGATGTTAGTGAAGTGCTTAAAGAAACAATATTTAGGCGAGTTAAAAATTACATTTTAACCAGTGCAACACTAACAGTTGAGAATAATTTTAGTTTTATAGAAAGGAGGATTGGGATTGAGAATGAGGTAATGGAATGTATTTTTCCATCTCCATTTGATTATAAGAGTCAGATGAAGATATTTATACCCACCGATGCACCAGACCCTGAAAATCAGGCGTATATCCAACAGCATGCTGAGATGATATATCGATTTATTATGTTAACAGGCGGCGGAGCTTTTATCCTGTTTACAAGTTACAAGACGCTTAATGGAGTTGTATCTCTGATAAGGGATAAAATAGAGGAAAGAGGGATCCGGGTACTGGTACAGGGAGAACGACCAAGGTATAACCTTCTGGAAGATTTTAAAGAGGATATCCATTCGGTTCTCATGGGTACTGAAAGTTTCTGGGAGGGTGTTGATGTACCCGGTCATACTCTTCGAAGCGTGATCATTTCAAAACTCCCCTTTAAAGTTCCATCAGATCCGGTTATTAAAGCAAGAATGGATAAAATCGCTTCTGAGTTTGGGAATCCATTTATCGATTATCTTCTTCCCCTTGCGGTTGTAAAAATGAAACAAGGCATTGGGAGGCTTATACGAAATAGAAGGGATAGAGGGATAATTACAATTCTTGATAGCAGAATTATCAGAAAGAGTTATGGGAAGGTTTTTTTAAACTCCCTTCCTCCTGCTGAATTAGTGGTTGATTCCTTTGAAAATTTGATAAAAGAATTTAATTTTTTCTAAAAATTATTGACAAAAATAAATATTTTTTTATAATATACACATCGGTATTTACCTTCATGTAAATATCATTCATTAGAGGTGATATCCGTGAACTGTTTTATAGGTGTAGATATAGGCACCACTGGAATTAGGGCGGGGATTTATAATGAGAGTTTCCAGTTACTGGGAGATGGTAATGGAAAGTCCATTTTGATCAGAGAAGATGATGGTGGAATTTATCAGAAACCTGAGGATATTTATACCGAGACTGTGATGGCCATACGGGAGGCACTGGGAAAATCAGGTATTTCCCCCGAAAGCGTTGTAGCTTTTTCTTTCGATGGCCAGATGGCGGGTATTATGGGGATTGATGAACACTGGAATCCGGTAACTCCATATGACTCATGGCTGGATACCAGATGTTCATCTGAACTCGATTATATAATGGCTACTGCCAGGGATAAGATTATTGAGAAATCTGGTATTGTTCCGAGTATCAACCACGCTCCGAAGATCCTCTGGTGGAAGAATAAGCGTCCCGAGGTATTCGAAAGAATATCAAGGTTTATTCAACCGGCTGCATGGATTGCAGGCCTTTTTTGTGGATTGAAGGCGGAAAAAGCCTTTATTGATTGGACTTACCTCCACTTTTCTGGTCTCGCCGATATTGAAGAATTAAGTTGGAGTAATGAACTTCTTGAGATTTTTGAAATACCTTTAGATAAACTTCCGGTAATTGTTTCTCCTTTTAGTGTTATTGGTACTCTCAATAGGGAAATGGCAGGTGTGCTTGGAGTACCTTCGGGAATACCTGTGGCGGCTGGTTGTGGAGATGCTGCTTCGTGTTTTCTTGGAGCCGGCGGAGTGAAAGAAGGAGTGGCGATTGATATTGGTGGGACAGCATCTGTTTTTTCACTTACAACAAACAGAATGGTGGTTGATTATTCAGCACTTGTTTATTCATCAAGAGCGGTCAGTACAAACCTGTGGCATGTCATGTCCTATATTAATGGAGGCGGTCAGAACCTTGAGTGGTTTGTAAATAATTTTGCTCGTAGTACAGAGTTTGACAGACTTAATAAAGAAGCAGAGAAACTAAACCCTGGATGCGATGGGCTTGTTTTTGTCCCACATCTTGAAGGTCGCGCATATCCTCCTCAACCTGATATGAGAGGGACCTGGGTTGGTTTTACCAGAAAGCATAATTTATATCATTTTTACCGATCCATACTCGAGGGCATTGGTTTCGAGTACCTCCTTTATAAAAACAGGATTTTGGAGCTTATTCCAGGTATAAAGGTTAGTGAGGTGAGAGCTGTAGGAGGAGGTGCAAAATCAGATCTATGGAATAAAATAAAGGCAGATATTCTGGGTGTTGAGTATAAAACTATTAACAGAGAGGATATCGCTATCCTTGGTCAGGCCTTTATAGGAGCAAAGGTTTCCGGGGTTATAGAAGATGTTCAGGAAGTGGTTGAGAAGGTAATAAGAATTGAAAAGCTATTTTCACCGGATGTAGAAAATCACAGATTGTATACGGGGTTGTTTGAGAAATATTTAAAGTCCCTGGATCTCAGTCTGATATAGTTATTTGGTTCTGGGGTAAAGATTTGTTTTCGCTCAGTGAAGAGAGCAAAAGCTTTTAAAAAGCTATAAGGTAAAGTGTTGTCCAGTGCTTTATTTAATGGGGTGATGAATGCCAGAAAAAAAGCGGGTAATGAAAGCAGCGATTTTCAGCGGTATAGGAAAGATTGAATGCAGAGAGGTGCCAATTCCTGAAATAAATGAAAGAGAAATTCTTCTCAGGGTTGGGGCAGCTTCAATATGTGGAACTGATCTTCGAATATTTAAGAATGGTCATTTTAAGATTAAAGAGGGTCAGGAAATAATTTTAGGGCATGAGTTTTCTGGAACTATATGGGAAGTGGGTTCAAAGGTTAAAGGGTTTAAGAAAGGGATGAGAGTTGGCGTTGCTCCAAATATCGGATGTGGAAAGTGTAGATATTGCAGAATGGGAAAAACTCATCTCTGCAGGGATTACGATGCTTTTGGTATAAGTATAAATGGTGCTTTTGCGGAGTATGTTAAAATCGATGAAAGGGCAATTTACCAGGGGAATATTATCAGAATTAACGATGAAACGAGTTTTGATGAAATAGCCCTGGCAGAGCCTTTATCATGCTGTTACAATGGCTATGAATCGGTTGGGACTAAACCGGGGGAAACGGTGCTCATAGTTGGAGCCGGACCTATAGGGGCGCTTCACCTCCAGTTGCAGAGGCTTGCAGGAGCAAGATTGGTTATGATTGCTGATCTGTCTTCGGAAAGACTGAGGATTGTCAAAAGGTTTAATCCTGATATCACAATCGATACCTCAAAGGAAGATCTATACGAGAATGTTATGAACTATACAGATGGAATAGGGGCCGATGTTATAATTACTGCCTGCCCTGCACCAGAAATTCAACGGCTCTCCTTAAAGATGGCGGCAAGGTTGGGAAGAATTAATTTCTTTGGTGGTCTCCCAAAGGGCAAAGATGAGGTTTTGCTGAATACAAACATCATACATTATAACGGGTTAATTGTAACCGGCACCACAGGAGCTTCAGTTTCTCAGTATGAAAAGTCTATAAGACTTATCGAGAGCAAAAAAGTCGATACGAAGGCACTGATTACTCGACGATTCAAGGTTGAGCAAATTAAAGATGCGTTTGAGTATGCCGGAAGTGGAGAGGGTCTAAAAACGGTAATTGAGTTTTGAAAAAAATATTTTCATGTTTTTTAATAATGAAAAAAATATTTGACTAAAGCATTTAATTGGTCTTTAATATAATTCTGTAAACATAGAAATAAATAAACTTCCGGAGGGTAGGGTCATGAAAGTGGGGATAGATAGTTATTGTTATCACAGGTTTTTTGGAGAAGTATATCCCGAACAGCCAAAACCAGAGAAGTCAATGAGTCTTGAGGATTTTCTTAAGAGGGCACATGAACTTGAGGTGGATGGGGTTTCTCTTGAGTCCTGCTTCATTCCCAGAGTGGATAAGGAATACCTTTCAGAGATCAAAGGAATGCTTGATGAATATAACCTTGATAGGGTGTATGCATGGGGACATCCGGATGGACTTGAAGGTGGAAAAAATGAAAAAGCTTATGACGAAATGATTGCATCATTTGATTATGCCAAACAAATTGGTGCGAAAGTAATGCGGGTGGTGGGTAGTAGCTTGAAGTTCAGATTTGATCCCCATGAACCCCAGATTGAAAGACTTTCGAAGATGTTTTCAGAAGCGGTTAAAGTGGCAGAAAAGTATGACATAAAGTTGGCAATGGAGAATCACCTGGATTTCAGTTCTGATGAGATATTGACAATAATTAAGAATGTAAACTCACCGTATTTTGGGGTAAACTTCGATACAGGAAATTGCGTGCGTGTTCTTGATGATCCTGTGGAAGGTGTAAAGAAACTTGCCAAATACATCTATGCCACTCATATAAAGGATCTTAAACCCCAGAAAGGTGTTCCTGTGACTGAGTGGTACTTCTTTTCATGTACTCCTATAGGTGATGGCCTTGTTGACAATCAGAAAATAGCTCAGATCCTCAAGGACAATGGATATGAGGGTTTTCTGGCAGTCGAAATTGATTTTCTCCATCCAGATTACAACTATGATGAGGACAGTGCGGTTGAAAAAAGTATTCAAGAATTAAAGCGCATTTCAGCAAGTCTTCAGTGATAAAAGTGGTGTTAATGTTTTAAATATGCTGCAATTTGAAAAGTGCAATTTTTTAATAGGGACATGAATAAAATAATAAGGAGGGTGGTATGAAGGAGGTAAACGTTGCAATAATCGGTTATAAATTTATGGGAAAGGCACACAGTAATGCATGGATAAAGGCTCCTCTGTTCTTTGACCTGCCGCTTAAACCGGTTTTGAAGGTGGCGTGTGGTAGACATAAAGAACCTTTACAGGAATTTGCGAATAGATGGGGCTGGCAGGAGATAGAGACGGATTGGAGGAAAGTTGTACAGAGAGATGATATAGACATTATTGATATTGCGACACCTCAAAATACCCATCATGATATAGCTGTAGAAGCAGCAAAAGCTGGTAAACATATTTTTTGTGAAAAACCCATTGCTATGAATGCCCAGCAGGCAAAAGAAATGTACGAGGTCGCTGAGGATAATAAGGTTGTTCATTATTTGAACCATAATTATCGTAGATGCCCTGCAGTGATGCTTGCAAAGCAGCTTATTGATGAGGGCAAGGTGGGAAGAATTTTTCACTGGCGTGGTGCATATCTCCAATCCTGGATAGTTGATCCAAACTTTCCACTCACCTGGCATCTGAGAAAAGAAACAGCGGGTATGGGCCCACATATAGACCTGAACTCCCATAGCATTGATCTTGCCAGATTCCTGGTTGGAGAAATAAAATCGGTTGCGGCAATGACTGCACAATTCATCTCTGAAAGACCTCTACCCGATGAGGTTGCAGCTGGAACCTTTAAGGCGGCGGTTAAGGGAACAGAGAAGGGTAAGGTTACAGTGGAGGATGCTGCCTTCATGATTGTTGAGTTTGAAAACGGAGCGCTTGGATCCTTTGAGGCTACGAGGTTTGCTCCTGGAAGAAAGAATTATAACTATTTCGAGATATATGGTGAGAAGGGGAGCATAATTTTTGATTTTGAGAGGATGAATGAGCTTCAATACTTCTCAAGTGTTGATCCAGACTATGCACAGGGCTTCAGAACCATCCTGGCCACAGAGCCGGTACATCCTTATATCTCGAGCTGGTGGCCACCGGGACATATTATTGGCTACGAGCATGAATTTGTGCATGCAGTTGCTGATTTTCTCAAAGCAATCGATAGTGGGGGAAAGATTGAACCAAACTTTTATGACGGCTACAAAGGAATGCTCGTAATTGATGCAGGTATGAAATCGGCTGAAACAGGACAAAAAGTGGTGGTTGGCTGATCAGAGATATTTTGAAAGTTAGTATTTAACAATAGATGAATCATTCAGACTTTTAAGTTTAGCTAATTGAGAACTGCTGGAGTGTATTTAATGTCACCTCAGGTTGAAACAGAAGGATTGGTTTATAGACTTACCTGTTACTTTAAAGATCCGATTAGAAGAAATACATTTTTAGAAAAATCATCAATATATCTGATTCTATTTTTTGTTTTTTTAGTAGCCACTATTGCCTCGCCAGTTTTTATAAAGGCAAGAAATATCCTCAATGTTATAAGACTTGCTTCCATTCTTGGAGTGGTAACGGTAGGCCAGACATTTGTAATACTGGGTGGTGGGATTGATCTTTCTGTAGCGTCTGTCATGGCATTGATGTCAATTCTAAGTGCAAACATGATGGAAGGTAAAAACGAACTTGTTTTACCTGTTTCGTTATTCTGTCTTGGAGTTGCGATCCTTATAGGATTGGCTAACGGGCTTCTCGTTGCTAAACTGAGGATACCACCTTTTATTACGACTCTCGGTATGCTCTTAATGGTTCAGGGGTTTAGGTTTATATATTCTGGAGGTATGCCCAAGGGCTCGATCCCGGATGATTTAAGAATACTGGGGCGGGATCTGTTTTTAAGGATTCCAGTGGCAACCTGGATATGCATAGCTGTAGGTTTTATATCTTGGCTAATATTGAGCAGCACCACTCTTGGACGCTCAATATATGCTGTGGGAGGCAATAGAAGATGCGCATATCTTTCCGGGATTAAAGTTGAAAGGGTTCAGATTGTTACGTATGTGCTCAGTAGCTTCTGGGCTGGATTTGCTGGTCTTTTGCTTACGGGATGGATAGGCGTGGCTGATAACTGGTTGGGACGGGGTTATGAGCTAGATTCCATAGCTGCCGTTGTGATAGGGGGCTCTGTTTTGACAGGTGGTAAAGGAAGTGTATGGGGTTCATTGGCAGGAGCTCTTATGCTGGCAATTCTGTACAACATTGTGGTTTTATTGGGTCTGGATGTTGAAATGCAGAGAATCGTAAAGGGACTGGTAATAATAAGTGCAGTTGCCCTTTATCGAAGGTTAAGTGTCAGATAACAAGAATGAACTATAGATGGACTGAAGGGTAGACTGGCTCAGGCAAAAATATTTTTTAAAAAAATTTTTAAGGAGGTAGTAAGATGAAGAAGTTTATCAAACTAACCACCCTGTTGTTTTTGGCGCTATTTGTTTCTGTGGTTTTTATTGCCGCAGGATCGAAGGAGAAAGCAGCTCCTGAAAAGGAGGCTGAAGAGGTTCAGGCAGTTAAAATTGAGAAACCTGCTCCGGGTTATCACAAACCTGAAGTTAGCACAAGAATGATTGATACTTCAAAGTACAAGAAACCAGCACCCTGGACTATTGGTTTCAGCAATGCTTCTCTCTCAAACTCCTGGCGTGTTTCCTTTGTTGCACATCTAAGGTATGGTATCGAAGAGTTAAAAAAGCAGGGATTGGTAAAGAATTATTATGAAACAAATGCAAATGATGATCCGGTAAAACAGATTGCCGACATTGAGGACCTGGTGACAAAGGGCGTGGATTTATTAATTGTAAGTGCTGCAACAGCCGAAGCTCTAACCCCTGCTGTAGAAAAGGTTATGGATCAGGGTATTCCCGTAATAACTGTTGACAGAAACATAAGCAGCGATAAGTATGTAACCTTTGTTGAGGCTTCCAGTACAGAAATGGGGAAACTTCAGGCACAATGGCTTGCTGCAGAACTGCAGGGAAAGGGTAATGTTGTCTGTCTGCCGGGACTTGCCGGTGCAACACCTGCTGAGGATAGGCTGGCAGCCGCTAAAAAGGTCTTCTCTCAATTCCCGGGAATAAAGATTCTGGATGTGCAGTATACAAGCTGGTCCCCAGTTGAGGGAAAAAGAATAATGCAGACATTGATTCAAAAGTATCCCCAGATTGACGGAGTATGGGCTGATAGTGGTCTGCAGGGTTCAGGGGCTGCAGAAGCGTTCATGGATGCTGGAATGGAGGTGCCACCGATAACTGGCGAGGATTTTAACAGATTTCTAAAGATGTGGAAAAAGAACAATCTTACCGCTGTTGGTGTAACCTTCAGTGTAAGAATGGGATATGAAGCTGTTCAGATAGCTAAAAAGGTTCTTCAGGGAGAAGAGGTACCCCACCATGATGTTGTACCAAACCTCGTTATTACAGAGGAGAATCTGGATCAGTATGTAAGAATGGATTTGCCGGATGATTACTGGGCAGAGTCCATGCCAGAAGTTGCTGAGATGTTATTTGGTAAGTAATATGTTCTCTGATGATTTGTGATTTCGAAAAAACGCTGGTTGCTGCAGAGCAACCAGCGTTTGATTTAATTTTAGAACGTAATTTAAGCAAGTGGAGAGCTGCAATACGGTGATATGAAATTAAAATAAAGCTTTCTATAAAATCGATGAAAACAAGAGAAAAAAATGGAAAGGTATATTGTAGAGTTGAAAAATATATCTAAAGCATTTGGCGGTGTACAGGCACTAAGTGATGTTTCATTTAGTTGTAAAAGCGGTGAGGTTCACACACTGGTTGGTCAAAATGGGGCGGGCAAGTCCACTTTAATGAAAATCTTAGCTGGTGTTTATCCTCCCGATAAGGGTCATATATACCTGGAAGGGAAAGAGGTAAGTTTTTCAAGCCCCTATGATGCAAAGAGTATGGGCATCAGTATTATTTATCAGGAGTTTAATCTTATTCCTTATCTAAGTGTTGCCGCCAATGTATTTCTTGGAAGAGAGCCCAGACATCGGTTTGGAATTTTGAAATCAAAAGAATTAAATGAAAAGGCTACTGAGGTTTTGCATCGTCTGGGTGTGGATATTGATCCACGTTTAAAAATAAGTGATTTGAGTATTGCACAGCAGCAGATGGTGGAGATAGCCAAGGCTCTTTCGCTACAAGCTAAGGTTGTAATTATGGATGAGCCTTCAGCAACTCTTGGTACAAAAGAACTTGAACACTTATTTGAGGTTGTAAAAGCACTGAAGAGTCATGGTGTTGCTGTAATATACATTTCCCATAGGCTGGAGGAAGTATTTAAGTTATCCGACAGGGTGACTGTTCTTAAAGATGGAAAGTTGGTGGATACTTTACCGATCAAAGATGTTACAAGAACCTCGCTCGTTCAAATGATGATCGGAAGTAAAACGTTTACTGAGAAGTTTCCCCCAAGACCAAAGGTTAGAAGAGAGGGGAAAGAAGTACTCAGGATCGAGAACCTCAGTTCAGAGCCTGTATTGAAAGATATAAATTTAACGATAAGTGAAGGTGAAATCGTGGGACTTGCGGGACTCATGGGATCCGGTCGTACGGAATTGGCACAGGTTATGTTTGGGGCCAGGGCATTTGATACTGGTAGGATTATGGTATATGGGAAAGAAGTGGCTAACCTTAAACCTTATTTTGCAATTGACACTGGACTGAGTTATGTTCCAGAAGATAGGAAAGAAGAAGGCCTTGTGATGAATCTATCCGTCTTAATTAACACTGCTCTGGCAAGCATGCGTAATAGGAGGAGGTTTGGCTTTATTAAGAAGAGTGAGGAATATAACGAGGTTAGTAGGGTTATTAAAAGGTTGGATGTAAAGGTACCCGGATTAGGGCATGAGGTTACGAGGCTTAGTGGTGGAAATCAACAAAAGGTTGTGGTGGCCAAGTGGTTGCTATGTAGTCCAAAGTTAATAATATTTGATGAGCCAACCAGAGGGATTGATGTACAGACTAAGGTTGAGATATGGAAATTGATAAGAGAGTTGGCTGATAAGGGTGCGGCGGTTCTTATGATTTCATCCGAAATACCTGAGGTTATAGGGGTAAGTGACAGAATTCTGGTCATGCATAGAGGAAGAATAGCTGGTGAAGTTGATGCTCAATCAACTTCAGAAGAGGAAATTCTTACCATTGCGTCCTTTGGAGGGAAAATTGAACAACAGGAGAGACATTAAAGACTTAAGTACTAGGGGAATCCGGTTATTTGTAAGGGAACATTCTGAAACGTTTACAATATATATATTCCTTTTAATTATTGCCATTACAGGAGCTATCCTATCTCCTGATTTTTTAAAATCTCAGAATCTTATAAATGTGCTTCTTCAGGCGGTTGCTCTTGGCCTAGTCTCTATAGGACAAACGATTGTAATTATATCTGGTGGACTCGACCTTTCTGTAGGAGCAACTATAAGTATGGTGGCCGTTTATTCATCTGGATTGATGCACGGCCAATCTGGAGCCGGTGTTATTATTCCGGTACTATTGCTTACTACTGGTATGGCTTTAGTAGTTGGTTTTTTAAACTCTCAATTAATCAGTAAGCTGAAGATAACTCCTTTTATTGCAACCCTTGCAACCGGATCAATGGTTCAAGGTGTGGTATTAATGTATACAAAAAGACCAAAAGGTCTTGTTTCACCGGAATGGAAATATTTTGCTGAAGGTACAATTGGGCCTATACCAGTTGCCGTAATATTTTTCATCGTTGTTTTGGGAGTAACATACTTTATTTTATCCAAAACCATACTTGGCAGGTACATCTATGCCACTGGCGGAAATGAAAACGCTTCTCGCCTTTCCGGTATCAGAACAGATAGGGTTATGATATTTGTATATGTTTTTTCCAGTTTTATGGCAGCTCTTTCAGCTCTTTTTTTAATTAGTCGAATGGGTATTGGAGATCCCCAGGTTGGTGGCTTAAACTATCAGCGGTATGATCTTGAGTCGATTGCTGCTGTTCTTGTTGGGGGAACAGTCCTGGGTGGAGGGGTTGGTAGTGTTATTGGAACTTTTGCAGGAGTGATAATTTTAACCCTTCTCAATAATATATTTAATCTTGCCAGTGTTTCTACCTTTTATCAGTGGTGCATAAAAGGTGCTATAATTATTGGTGCCGTTGCTATTTACAAAGTTCAGGAAAAATAAAGAATCTCAAAAAATATATTCTGTTGATTTATCCCACCAGATAGTATATTCTATTTTCCTGTAAAAAATGGAGGGTTGTAATTTGGATAAAAATTTTTTACCCGGTATAATTGTCCTTTTTTTAGCTATAATTTTCATAACAGTTCTTGTAATTGTAAGTTTTGCAAGGATTAAGAGATTCAACAAGGAATTAAATAAAAGAGATAAAACAGGTTTATAGATAGCATTTAGTATTGGGGTATCTTTCATAGTTGATTAGGTGTTGTAGAAACCAGTTTACAGGATAGTTTGAATGGCTGAAATAAAGTCGGAACTTTCGAGAGAGCTGAATTTATTTCACATAACAATGATGGGTCTTGGTATGATGATTGGGGCAGGTGTGTTTCTTGGAATTGGAAACTCGATCTACATAGCAGGGCCGGGTGGTGCGATTCTTACATTTGCCCTTAATGGATTGATTGCCATGATGACGGCCATGTCGTATGCTGAACTGAGCTCAGCAATCCCCCATGCTGGTGGTGCATATAACTTTGCCCGAATAGGGTTTGGAAAAGGGGCCAGTTTTATGGCTGGCTGGATGGAATGGTTTGCTTCTTCTGTGGCTGGCAGTGTATATGCCCATACATTCTCGATATATACTATGCGATATCTGGAAACTCTGGGATTGATGAGCTGGTTTCCATATTCGGAAGAAATAGGAGTAAAGCTTTTTTCTGTTATTATTGCTGGTTTGTTTATCTATATAAACTACCGTGGTGCCCAGGAAACTGGCAAGTTTGGTGCATTTTTTACAATGGGCCAGACCACATTTCTTGTAATAATTGGGCTTGCTGGTTTCTATGTTGCAATAAAGGACCCAGCAAGGATACAAAACCTCAGGCCTTTCCTTCCATATGGATGGAGGAATCTTCTAATAACCATGGGTTTCACTTATGTGGCTTTTGAGGGATTTGAAGTGATCTCTCAGGCAGGTGATGAAACAATTAATCCAAGAAAGAACCTGCCCAAGGCCATGATTCTTTCCGTTTTTGTGGTTACCCTTACATACGTATCTGTGGCATTTGCAACTCTTGTATCGGTTAAAGAGGGAATGCCCGGGGTGGAAGCTCCCGTGTGGAAGTGGATTGGCAGTTTTAGGGAAAAGGGTTTTGGTGAAGCCGTATCTTTTTTAATGCCGTTTGGCAATGTGCTTCTGACCATTGCGGTCATTTTTGCCTCTACTTCTGCATTGAATGCAACAATATATTCTGCTTCCCGGGTTTCCTATGCTCTTGGTAGAGACAATATGTTGCCTGGATTTTTTTCCAGAATATCGCGAAAAACTAAGACTCCATATGTTGCATTAATATTCACATCATTTATAATTCTTTTTATAGCGGTTCTCCTTCCAACAATCCACGTAGCCTCTTCTGCCAGTATAATGTTTCTGTTCCTATTTTTTCTTGCAAACCTTTCGGCCATCAGGGTCAGGTGGAGAATGGGAGATGAATTGATATATGGGTACAAAATGCCCCTCTTTCCACTTTTTCCAATTATGGCTGTACTCATTCAAATTGTACTATCAGTATGGCTTGTCCACATGAGTGTAATTGCCTGGATTGTTGCTGTGGTGTGGATTTCTATAGGGTTTACAGTATACAACACTTTTTCCAGAACAAGGGCAAAATTATCGCCCCATGACATTCAAATCCTGGAGGAGGAGAAGGTTTCTCCTGAAGAGGATGAAAGATACAGGATAATGGTTGCCGTTTCTAATCCCGAGAATAGTATTCGGCTTGTAAGATCCGTTTATAAACTCTGCGGTGCAAAGGAGGCAAATATAGAGCTGATCCACATGGTTGAGGTACCCGATCAGGTTCCCCTTTCAGATGCACATCTGTATATGCTTAAGGGTAAAGAGGCTATAGTTGAAGCTATGCTTTACCTTGCCCCGACATTTTCACTGACCACCACAGTCAGATACTGCAGGAACGTTTCAAGGGGTATTATAACTGCTACGAGAGAGAAAAAAGTTGACCTTCTCGTTATGGGTTTTCCACAGAAATCTACTATGGCGGAGTTCAGGTTTGGAAAAAATGTGGATCAGGTAATAGATAAGGCGCCATGCCATGTTATTTTGTTAAAAGGGGAAACGGATAAGAGGGCAAAAAAAATACTTGTACCAATTTCTGGCGGTCCAAATTCAACACTTGCCCTAGAGGTGGCGATAATCCTGGTTGAAGATGGCGGAACAGTAGTACCATTTTACGTTGCCGGTGTTAAAAGTACCTTTGATATGGCTGGTTTCTTAAGGTCCTCTCTGGAAAAAATTGGCCTAAATAAAAATGTAGATATAGAATCAAAAATAGCCCTTGGAGACGATGTAGCAGAAGGTATTTGCAGGGAGGGATTGAGTTACGATCTTGTTGTGATGGGAGTGTCACCCGGGATTGGTTTTACCAGAGGAAAATCCATCAAGGTTCCCGAACTTGTTGCCAGACGTAGTACTTTTCCCGTTATATTTGTTAAAGAAACATCCGGTGTCAGGTCTCTTGTAAGAAAAGTTCTTTAGGAGCAAGAAATTGGTTTCAAGAAATAATGTGCGCCTGGTTTTAAATGTGCTTCAACAATATAGAAAAGCTTCGAGAATTGAGATATCTAAATACTCAGGTTTGAGCCCGGCAACGGTAACAAACGTGATACAGGAGCTGGAAAATCTTGGGCTTGTAAGAGAGGCGGGAAAAACGGAGCTCCCTATGGGAAGGAAACCCATCCTGATAGAGCTTAATCCCGATATTCAGTATCTGGTGGGCTTGGACGTTGGAATCGGAAAGATAATAGGGGTTGTCATTAATCTTCATTCTGATATAATCAAGTCTATCAGAGAGGAGTTTAATGTAAACAGTGATGATTTTGATTTGGTTCATGAGATGGAAAAGGTGTATTTGAAGCTCATCGAGGGCCTACCCCAGGAGATTATCAATAAAATACCCGGTGTCGGGGTAAGTGTTCCAGGCCTTGTGCATCTGGAAAAAGGTGTTCTGGTTTTTGCTCCAAATCTGCCAAACTGTAATAATGTTCCTCTTGCCGATAAGCTTTCACAGTTAATAGGAAAACCTGTGTATATAGAAAATGAGGCGAGGGCCATGGCTCTTGCAGAGGCAAGGTATGGGGCTGCAAGGGGATATAAAAATGTCTTCTGTATAAGACTCGGTTATGGAATAGGGGGTGGGATAATAATAAATGGAGAATTGTACAGGGGAAGCAGTTATACTGCCGGAGAAGTGGGTCATATGACGATACTTCCCTCCGGTCCACTTTGCCACTGTGGCAACAGGGGCTGTCTTGAGGTGTTTGCAGGTGGAGGTGCTATAGCCTCTACCGCTTTAAGGGTTCTGAGCTCTGGTAGTAATTCATTAATCAGAGAGATTGCAGAGGATGATTCTTCCAGTATAACCGCCAGGGTTGTTTCAGAAGCAGCCAAAAGAGGCGATGAGATAGCCCTGAAAATCGTAAAGGATTTTGCAAATTATATAGGAATTGGTATTGCCAGTGTTGTTAATATATTAAATCCAGAGGTGATTATTGTTGGTGGTGGAGTTGCAAATACAGGAGAATTGCTATTCAGAGAGATAAAAAATAACGTGAAAAAGAGAGCATTTACAACAATGATGAGATTCCCCGAGATTCTGCCATCAATGCTGGGAGAACAGGCGAGTAGCATAGGGGTTGCTGCCTATGTATTTGAAGAAATTATAAGAAATCACCCTGAGTATTTTAAAGTCTCAAAAAAGTAGTGAGTGTAATTCAAGAAAATCTGATTTTGATTATTGCTCTTAACTGACCTTTGTTTCAGGGGTATTTACCTGCCGTTCTATACGAGAGGAGAATCATCTTTCCCAATCATTATTAACTGATCTTTGCTCCGGGAGGTAATTCCCTGTCCAGGGTTAATATTGAAAGTTTATCTCCCCATGTTGCAGCAAGAAGCATGCCATTTGATTCAACTCCCATCAGTTTTACAGGTTTCAGGTTGGTCACAACCACGATTAGCCTGCCTTTCAGTTCTTCAGGTTGGTAGTATTCAGCAATGCCGGCTACTATCTGCCTTTTTTCGTCTCCCAGATCAACTATAATTCTGAATAGCTTATTAGAACCCTCAATTGGACTCGCTTCTATAATTTTGCCAACCTTGAGCTCAAGCTTGTTAAAATCTTCTATGCCGATTTTTTGACCAGACTTTTTATCTTCTTCAGCCATTTTTTTCTCCAATTTAATTTTGTTATCTTCCATGATTCTGGGGAAAAGACTTTCTACAGGCTTTATACTTGTCCCGTGCTTTAATTGGCCCCACCTGAATATATCCTTTTCCTTATTCGGTTCATCCTTGATGAGGTTGAGGATGGAAAGGGAGAAAACCGAAAGAGCTTTTTCAGCTTTATCCAGAATAATAGGAGCAAGATAAATTGTTGCTATTCTAAAAGCTTCGCAACCTACGTAGAGTATGGTTCCAAGTTCCTCTTCTTTTCCCTCTTTGTGGAGATTCCAGGGAGCGCTCTGTTCTATATATCTGTTTATAGAGCGTATGAGGTTAAGAATTGACTCAAGAGCACTATTCAGTTCAAGTTTCTCAATGTAACTTTTTATCTTTTCGTATAGCTCCTGGGACATTTCTTTTATTTCTCTACTCTTTCGATCAAGTTCTCCACACCTCGGTATTCGACCATTGAAGTATTTCTGTACCATTTTCTGCAATCTGCTCAGCAGATTTCCATAGTCATTTGCCAGGTCATGGTTAATTGTGTTAACCATCATCTCTTCGCTAAAACTTGCATCCTGGCCGAGTACCATATTTTTGATCAATACATACCTGAATGATTCATGTCCGTATTTGTCAACCAGATCGATTGGTCTTACCACATTGCCGAGTGATTTGCTCATCTTCTCGTCCTGGATGAGCCACCATCCATGGGCAAATATTGTTTTTGGGAGTTCAAAACCTGCGGATTTAAGCATTATTGGCCAGTAAACGGCATGTGTGGTTATTATGTCTTTTCCTACAAGATGAACATCGCAGGGCCACCACTTTTGAAAAGATTCGTTGTCCCTGTAAACACCTATATTCGATATATAATTTATCAGTGCATCAAACCATACATAAGTGACGAAGTTTTTATCAAATGGAATTTCAATGCCCCAGTCCAGCCTCGATTTTGGTCTGGAAATACAGAGATCGTTCAATGGATTTTTCAAAAATCCCAGAATCTCATTTTTTCTGGTTTCGGGTTTAATGAATTCTGGGTGTTCTTTTATGTATTCTACCAGCCAATCCCTGTATTTGGATAGTTTGAAAAAGTAGTTTTGTTCCTCAATCGTGATAACTTCCCTTCCACATGATGGACATTTCCCATCTATCAGGTCTTTTTCTGTCCAGAACCTTTCTTCAGGAATACAGTATTTTCCCTCATATGTATCGAAATATATGTCACCCCTTTCGTAGAGATATGTTAACAGGTTTTGAACCACAAAGACATGCCTTTTTTCTGTTGTTCTTATAAATCTTGTATAGCTTATACCAAGCTTTTTCCACATTTCCACAAATCGGAGAACCATTTCATCACAGTGTTGTTTTGGAGGTACCCCCCTTTTCCTTGCGGCTTCCTGAACTTTAAGGCCATGTTCATCTGTACCTGTTGAAAAAAATACCTCGTCACCAAATAGCCTGTGGTATCTCGAAAATACATCCGCTACAATGGTGGAATAGGCATGTCCTATATGGGGTTCATCGTTAACGTAATAAATTGGAGTGGTAATATAAAACTTACCCACTATTTTCCCTCCGTTTTCTACTTTTCAACTTCACATCATAATATTTTTATTGGTTAAGTTTGTCAAGGTATAAAAATTACCATCGAGAATAGGTGTACCCGGATTGTGGGCTTTAAAATTTTTCTTGGCCATTTCTGTGTTGATATTCGCGTAGCAATAAATGCAACCACCCGGACATGTATTATATGCACCAATATCGATACTTTTTATGCATTTACATGAGGACCTCTGGCCACGATCTTTTTCAGAAGAGATTTTTTTGTGCGTTATGCGTTTTAATAGTTTGTCATCAATACACTTTCCAGTTAGGTGCGAGGCTGGTGTTCCGGAAAGATCTTCTGCGCATGTTTGCAGTTTTATTCCATATTTCGAGGCGATCCTGGATAAATTCAGAGCAATTTCAGCCTTTTGAGTTACCGATGGCAGAGAAATATTGAGTGGTGTGAGATTTTTTTCGAGTTTTTTATAAAGGGTTAAAAAACCCAGAATACATCTCTCTGTATAGCCTTCGAGTTCACTCGCTATATTTTCAAAACTCTCGGAATGCTTTTGCACATTAAAGGTACTGAATAGAATAAGGGGGTCGTATCTCCATATAAGTTTTTCTTTTCCGATTTTTTCAGAGAGGTATTTAAACATTTTAATGATTTGAGTTTTTTCTGGGATATTTTTTTCAATAGTTCTATTGTAGGGAGTAATTGTGAAGAGTATGTAAAATGGGATATTGTATTCAAGAAACGTGTGGAGATTTTCCACCATCTGAGCGGGATATTTGGTCCAGAAAACGATGCAATCAATTTTTCCAGGTGAAAGATCAACCATGTGAATCTGTTTTTTGAAGTAGGGATTTCTAACGTAGAGATACCCCTCTTCAAGTCTTTTCAAAAACCATAAAAAGTAATAACCCGGAATATCGGTTCGCCTGCTTGCACTGATAATCATATTAATAGGCCTTCATGAATTATCAAGATTGTGTGATAAAGATATCAATTCATAAGATAATTCAAACTGACTATTCATAAAAATACATTGTAATTCACCTTTTAATGGAATCAAACCATTGCCGATAATCATTAAGACGAGGGAGGTTCATCGAAACATGAGAAATGTACTTATTTACGGTGCCGGAGAGGCCGGGAGAGAGGTGCTAAGAGAAATAAAAGCCCATCCTGAAGAGGGGATAAAAGTACTGGGTTTTATAGACGATGATGATGAGAAGAAAAATAGGATATATGAGGGTGTAAGAGTTCTTGGAGGCCGAGGTATTTTGAGGGATGCCATATCAACTTTAAAAGTAAGCGAAATAATTATTGCGATGCCCTCAATAGAAAAAGAGTGTCTGAGAGATATTGTCAGGGTGTGTAAGGCAGAGAGGATTAAACTACTTATCGTTCCATCAACAATGGATATTATTGAGGGGAGTGTGAGATTTGATCAGATAAAAAATCTTGATCTCGCAGACCTTCTCGATCGTGAAGAGGTGAAGGTGAATACAGAGGAAATCCGGGAGTATATTTCGGGGAAAAGGGTTCTTGTCACAGGTGCGAGTGGATCAATTGGAAGTGTGCTGGTGAAAAAGATAATTGATTATAACCCGGAAGCTATTATAGCACTTGATTTTAATGAAAGTGGAATTTTTGGGCTTTACAGGGAGATAGAAAAGAAAAGAAAGAACACAAAAGTTGTTTTTTCTGTTACTGATATAAAAGATTATCGTATTTTAAAAGAAGTTTTTATAAATCAAAAACCTCAAATTGTCTTTCATGCTGCAGCGTATAAACACGTTCCTATAATGGAAAATCATATTAAGATCGCTTTTATAAATAATGTATTAGGGACATACAATCTTTTGAGATTGTCACTTGAAAATAAAGTACAGAGATTTGTGGGAATATCTACTGATAAAGCAGTTAATCCAGTTTCAGTTATGGGAAAAACAAAGAGGATCTGTGAACTGCTTATTTCTGCCTATGCGAAATTAGGTCTTTCGGCAAGAAGTGTTCGTTTTGGGAATGTCCTGGGGTCAAACGGGAGTGTGCTTAATATTTTTAAAGAGCAAATTCAAAGAGGTGAGAACCTTACAGTTACATCTCCTGAAATGGAGCGTTTTTTCATGACGATAGATGAGGCAACAGAGCTCTGTCTCCAGGCTGGGTGTGGAAAGGGCAATGGTGATATTTTCATACTTCAGATGGGGGATCCAATCAGGATAGTGGATCTTGCTTACAATGTAATTATACTCTCCGGTTTAACTCCTGGAGTTGATGTAAAAATAGATTATACCGGAATCAGAGATGGCGAAAAACTGAAAGAGGAGCTGTTTCATAAAACAGCCGATGTGATAAAATCCGAATACAATGGTATTTACCTTGAGAGAATAAATGTACAGGAAGATTACATTCTCCGATTCATCAAGAGACTTCAGAAAGAAGTTTATATTCTCTCTGATATTGAGGTATTGAGAGAGATGGAAGAGATCATTAAAATCCATTCAGGGGCATTCCTCGAGACCACCGTTTAAGTGGAAATATTTTTGACAAAATCCTCAAAAAATATTGACAAATCAATTTCAGATATTAGTCTTATATACAGAAATAATATTACCTGAAAGAGGCTCCAATGTACTTCACAGATGATTATGAGATAGATGGAGATGAGGAACTAGATGATTTTGTTGAAGACGAGGAAGAAGAAAGCTATATAAACAGGACATTCGTCTGTGAGGATTGTGACTTCCGGTGGACCGAGAAAATTTACCCTGAGAGGAATGATTATCCTGATTATGATAACGAAATGGGGCCCCAGCCAATCTGTCCGATGTGTGGCTCAATGAATGTTTCGTTTTATTAAATCTGTCTCTTATCTACTTATTTGCCCTTTGTTTCTCTTTTTTTAACCTCCATTTCTATATTTTAAACCGAATCGCATACTAGTGAGAAATGGTAAAACATGTATTAAATGTCAAATCATGATAAAATTGTTATTTTAAATATGAGGATTTAGAATAAAACTCACATTATCTTTAGAGAAAAATTAGGCCGAGAAAATGATGAAAAAGTACTATATAGAAACGTATGGATGTGAGATGAATAAATCTGATTCCCTGGATATTGCCCGCTCTTTTGATAGGCGAGGGTATGTGCAGGTTTTTGATCCTGCTGAAGCAGATGTGGTGGTTATAAATACCTGTGCTGTTAGGGAGCACGCTGAAAATCGTATATATGGGAGGCTCGGGTATTATAGAAATCTGGTTAAGAGAAAAAAAGAAAATGCAGAAACACCACCTGTGATAGTTCTTGCCGGGTGTCTGGCTCAACAGAGAGGGAGAGGAATTGTTGATAACTTCCCGGAGGTTAGTGTTGTTGCTGGGACTTATTATTTCTGTGAGATTCCGCATCTGGTTGAGGAGGCCTGTGAAAAGGTAGAGCCTGTAATTAGAATTGATTTTTCAAGGGAAAAATTATTGGATAAAAGTGGTGAATCTTTGATAAATAGGGAGGCTGAGAACTTCAGTGTCTGGGTACCCATAATAAGGGGTTGTAGCAACTTCTGCTCTTATTGTATTGTTCCATACCTGAGAGGACCAGAGATTAGCAGACCAAGTGGGGAGATTATAGAGGAAATTAAAAGATTGGCCGAAAGGGGTGTTGTAGAAGTCAAGTTGCTAGGACAGAATGTTAATGCTTATGGAAAGGATAGCGGAGATATTTCTTTTGCTGAATTACTGACGAGGATAAATGAGATAGATGGAATTGAATGGATAAGGTTTTTGACTTCTCACCCAAAGGATTTTGCAGAAGAATCGATAAAGAGGATTGCCTCTCTTGATAAGGTATGCAGGCATATACATCTTCCCCTCCAGAGCGGGTCAAATAGAATACTCAAGCTAATGAACAGGAAATATACGGTAGAAAGGTATCTGGAACTTGTGGATTTTATAAGGGATAGTATACCTGAGTGTTCAATAACAACGGATATTATAGTGGGTTTTCCGGGTGAAGAAGAGGTTGATTTTGAGGAAACACTTAAAATAATTCATGAGGTGAAATTTGATGATGCATTTACATACAGGTATTCTGAAAGGCCATTTACAAAAGCTGCCTCAATTAAGGAAAAGGTAGATCCTTCGGTTGCTGCCAGGAGATTGGAGGTATTAATAGAGGAGCAGAGGAAAATAAGCCATGAAAAGAACGTTGAGGAGATAGGTAAAAGGGGAAAAGCCCTTGTTGAGAGAACAAGTAAGAAAAATAAAAATGAGTATCTCTGTAAAATGGAAGATGGAAGAATGGTGATTGTACCAACGGATAAAAATCCCGGTGAGTTCATAGAAGTAAAGGTAACCGGTATTGTGGGTAATACGCTGGTTGGAGAAGAAATTGGTCTTAAAATAGAGAACGAGGTTCATTGCAGAACCTCTTGAATTGGAGCTTTATTTGAGAAAGAAGGTGCGTATACGATCATCAATACTATTAAAAAAAGCAGGAACATGTGCTTTAATAACTCTGTTTGCTTTGACGTTTCTATTTGAGAGTTTTTATTTAGGATATGCCCAGAATAGCACCTCTGAAACAAACTTTGATATCATTGTAAATAGTAAAAGCGGTAAAGTACCCGTTTCGCCACTGATTCCTGCCGAAATTATGGATGTCTACTTTCCTGAAGGTAAAAACTACGTTGTACCAGAAGATTCCAGAATAGCAAGATATGTGAAAAAGGCAAAAGAATATGAAAGTGAGAATAATCACGGTGCAGCTGCGAGATATTATATTACTGCATATAAAAGGATTAAAAACTCCGCTATGGCACCATTTCTCATGTTTAAATATGCATCACTTCAATCTAATATCAGAATATCTATCAATGCGCTTAAAAGTCTAATAGATGAATACCCTGATTTTTCTCTTATAAATGGTGCCAGATTTTACCTTGCCGAAAAGCTTTACCTTACGAGGAATTATAACGAAGCGGGTATTTATTTAAGGGATATAATTGAAGATGAAAAGAAAGGCGGAAGTATTTTTACACCGTTTGCCCTGAGATTTTTGGGCATATTGAGTGTAAAGGATAAGAAATGGGGCAAAGCTGAGGAATATTTTAAAGAATCCATAATACTTATTCTGGAAAGTAGAACTCCAGAATACAGGTATTATTTATTAAAGGATTATATTGATCTTTCTCTGTGTTATAGTGCAAAGGGGGAGAGGGATAAAGCAGAAAGGCTCCTTTTAACAGTATATAAAATGTCGGATTTTGAGGATGTAAGGATTGAAGCATTATATAGATTATTCGAGATGTACAAAAACGGTGGCAAAGAAGACTTATCCTCCAAAGTTGCCGGGGTTTTAATCACAGACTATCCGAATTCCTTATATGCAAATCAGTTAAAGAAAGATTACGGTCAGGATCTCAGTGATAAAGGAACAGTAGAATTACTTGACTCCATTTACGATCCTTCCATATTTGAGAAAAGCTTTCTTGAAAAACTTGAGGGTAAGATCGGGATTGAGAACACTGATAAACCGACATCAGAAGATATGGGGAAAGTCGAATCGGGGTTTATGATTCAGCTTGGCTCCTTTAAAAATGAAGAAAATGCGAATAAGTTAGCAGAGAAACTTAAGAGGATGGGTTATAATCCAATTATTGTAACTGCCATTATCAACGGTGAAACAGTGATAAGGGTACGAATTGGATATTTCAGCTCGAGAGGTGAGGCTGAGAGAGAGCTTGCTACCCTTAATAATAAGGGGTACTCAGGTTTTATTATTGGAAAGTAAGCCAGCCCGGCTATTAAACCATATTTTGATACAAATACCTGGATGTAGCGTAGGAGAAAATACTGTAATTATTCAACTCCGGTAAACCCGCATGTTTATATCATAATAAAGGATTTTTTAGAGGGATATTTCTTTGTATGAAGAATAGCAAACTTACCCCGATGATGAAGCAGTATTACAGGTTAAAATCAAAGTACGCTGATTCCATACTTCTCTTCAGGCTTGGTGATTTCTATGAGATGTTCGAAAGTGATGCCAGAGAAGCTTCAGAGATTTTACATATTACACTGACAAAGCGAAATAACGTTCCTATGTGTGGGTTTCCCCATCACGCTGCCCAGAGCTACATATCAAAACTTCTTCGCAATGGTAAGAAGATTGCCATATGCGAGCAACAGGAAGATCCGAAACTTGCAAAGGGTATTGTAAAGAGAGATGTGGTTGAGGTTCTTTCGCCGGGTATAATAGTTGATTCTACCTATCTTCAGGATGAATTGAATAATTCAATCGGGGTACTTCTGTTTGAGTATAAAAAAGCTTATAGGGGTGCTGTGTGCGCAAGTATGGATGTTTCAACAGGAGAGTTTTTTATAAGCAGTATAACCGATCAGGATTTAACGGATGGGATACTCAACGAGATCGAGGAGAATTGTATAAAGGAGGTGTTGTATCCTGAGGAGTATGAAGAAAATGATTGGTTCAAAGATATAGTAGCTGATATTAGAAAGCTTCATGATGGTGTGGTATTTAGAGCTCTTGACAGTATTTATTTTGAACCTTACAGAGCCCGGGAGAATCTTCTGAAGCATTATTCTGTGGTGACTCTTGATGTTCTCGAACTTAAGGGTGAGACAGAGATATGTGCAGCTGGTGCTCTGCTGGGTTATGTTAAGGAAAACCTCAAAAAACAGTTAGTCCATATAGGCTGGATAAGGAGAAGAGACAGAAGCAAATCCATGTTAATAGATTCAGCCACAAAGCTTCATCTTGAATTGGTGGTTAATCAAACCGATGGAGGGAAGAGTAATACGCTGTTTGATATTCTTGATAAAACAAAAACGGGAATGGGTGAAAGACTCCTCAGGAAATATATCAACAATCCTTCTACGGATATTTCTCAAATAAATAAAAGACTTGAAATGGTTGATTTGTTTTATAAAAACCCGGGACTGCTTGAAAAAATCGAAAAATATCTGAGCGGAATTCTTGATATAGAAAGGATTCTTTCAAAGCTTTCTGTAAATAAAGCGAATGCAAGGGATCTGCTTGGGCTCAAAGAATCCCTTAAAAGGTTTGAGCAAATTAGAGGTGTTTTATTGGAGTTTGCTCCATTCAAAATTGAGCTTGATAAAATAAAAGGCTTTGGTGAGATCATCGATACGATAGAAAACACCTTGGTGGATGAGCCTCCTCATACTGTTAGAGAGGGTGGAATTATAAGGGATGGTGTTGACGATGAGCTTGACCATCTCAGAAATATGGGAGAGGAGATGCGGCAATGGCTTGTTGAATACCAGGGAAAGCTTCAGAATGAACTCGGGATTTCGTCTCTTAAGGTTAAATACAATAGGATTATAGGGTATTATATAGAGATTACAAAACCCAACCTTCACCTGGTTCCTGAGTGGTTTATCAGAAAACAAACTCTCGTGAGCTCGGAAAGATTTACCACAGAAGAGCTTGAACAGAGACAAACATTGCTTCTTGAGTCTCATGAAAAAGCAAATGAAAAAGAGTATGAGATATTTATGGATTTGTGTAGAAAGGTACTGGAAGACAGAGACAGTATCTATATGGTTGCCATTTTTGTGGCAACTGTGGATGTTGCTCATTCCTTTGCAAAGGTTGCTCTTGAGAACAGATATACCAGGCCTGAGCTATGTGAAGAAAATATTATTGAGATAAAGGGGGGACGGCATCCGGTACTGGAGAAAATTGGTGTTGAGAGTTTTATTGCCAATGATCTCTATCTTAATGATACTGACAGGAGAATAATGATACTTACCGGACCAAATATGTCGGGTAAATCGACTTTTTTGAGACAGTCAGCTTTGATAATTATAATGGCACATATGGGTAGCTATGTGCCTGCTGAATATGCTAAGATAGGGATTACGGATAGGATTTTTTCAAGAATAGGAATGAGTGACAGACTTGTGAAGGGTCAATCTACTTTTCTCGTTGAGATGATAGAAACTTCAAGAATTCTGCATTATGCGACTCCAAGAAGTTTTGTTATTATGGATGAAATAGGGAGAGGAACTTCAACTTATGATGGTTTATCAATTGCCTGGTCTGTTATTGAATACCTGCTTGAGGATAGATTCAGGGGTACAAAGGTTCTTTTTGCTACTCACTACCATGAGGTTACTGCCCTTGGAGAGAGATACGGTATTGTAAATTATAATGCCAGTGTTAGGGAATGGAATAATCAGATAATATTTCTTAGAAAGGTAGAGCCGGGTAGGGCTTCAAGGAGCTATGGCATTGAAGTGGCCAAGATGGCTGGATTACCCTATGAAATTATATCGCGTGCGAGGTATATTCTTCATCAGCTAGAGAAAAACTATGGAGATACGATGCCCCTCATTCTTGGGGATGGTAGAAAAAGTGGGAGAAGGAGTATTGAATCTTCGGAGAATGAATGGTCGGATAATTCTGAAAAAGAGAAGGCTCAGCTTGAACTTTTTCCATCTCCTTTTGAGATCCTTATAAATGAATTGAAAGACATAGATATTAATATGATTACACCGATACAGGCTCTTAATATACTCGAAAAACTTAAAAAAAGCCTTGAATCATGATTATTTGCTCACCTTATTTAATAATTTAAGCAGTTCTTCTTTGCCTTTGAGCTCTATTGCTCTGCCTTCAGCGAACTGGTATGCCTCTTCTGTGTATTCTGAGCTTGTAAAGCATATACCGATCTTTGCTTTTGTCTCCTTAACCCTTTCATAGAATTCTCTGATTGGTAGCTGACCGACAGGTGTAGTTCCCCTGAAAAACTTAAAGAGAATCGTTGTTTCGACTTTATTATGCACGCCATGGGTTAGAATCTCTACAGAGGAGTCGCGAAGTATGTCCTTTCTTATGACAATTAATTTCTCTGTGAATTTGTCCAGCAGATCTAAACAGATCCTGAGGAACTCGTCTGGTTTTGACATAAGGTATTTTCTCAGCATTATGTTTGTTTTTGTGTGTTCATATTTATCAAGTTTTGTTCTCACATCTCTGTAATTTGTGGAATAATTCATTATCTTCTGCCACTGAAGAATGGCATTATTGATGTCTCCTTCTTTGAGATATATTTCACCGAGCTCATATCTAATCTCAAGTATTTCTTCTCTTTTCAGGCCTTCTTTTTTTAGCAGTGATACGAGAAGTTTCTTTGCTTCATTATTCTTGTTATAGGTTTCAAGGATCTTGGCAATTTTAAGGATACTTGTCACCGTAAAGCGATCTTCTTTTCTGGCTTTAATATAGTGGGGATAGGCGTCCTTAAGTTTTCCAAATGCATAGTTAATTTCGGCAAGGTAATAGTTAGCCTCTGTGTCTTCTGGATTCAGCTCCACAATCTTTTTTGAAAAAAAGTATGCCTCCTTAAATTTCTTTTCCTCAAAAAAAAGAGATGAAAGCTCTCTTAGGATCTCAATATTTGTTGGATCGAGCTGAAATGCCTTATAGAAATATGCAATTGCTTTTTTCTTGTTCTTCAGTTTTTTTTCTATCTGACCGAGCATTGAATAAACAGTTGGATTCTGGGGATCGATCTTCCGCATAAGGGAATAAACTTTAAGTGCCTCTTCTAGGTCATTGTTCTTTACATGGCACTGGCCGAGGAGATTGTATATTTCGCTCTGCTCGACTGTTGAGTTATTTTTAGTGTAGATAAGGGCTGTATTGAGCTGGGTAATTGCTTCGGTAAAGTTCCCGTTTTCCATGTATAGCTTTGCAAGCTGGATTCTTGTATTATTGTCGGAGGGTTCATATCGAAGTAGTTTCTTGTAAGCTTCAATAGTTTCCTCTGTTGCACTGAGAGTTTTCTTTTTTCTGAGTGTACTCTTTATTTTTACCCTGCTGAGCATACGGAGAATGTACAGTGAGACAAAAAAAATTGCTGCTAGAAAACCAACGACAATAATAATCAGAATCATTTTTCCTTTTTTACATAGGGGAACTAGTTTCAGTTTAAAAGATTAATTTACTGCTGTCAATAAACCTTATCGAGAAATTATAGAAATAGATTTAGCGATGTATTATTATATGGGGTGGAATTAAGGGATTAATAAGGGATTTCATGTTAAATTTTCTACTGATTCCGGAAAACATTTTTAAGTGGTCAGATATAATTCTGGCCCTAATCATATACATTGTATCTATTGTTATGCTGATCCATCACTTTAGAGGCGAATCGTTGCCGATACTCATTTTTGGTGTATTTATTTTCCCTATTCAATTCAACATCTGGTTTCTTGAAAATAAATGGGATATGAAAATATCAAACTATTATACAGTTCTTCAAATTATATATCTTTTATTTTTGAAACTATGTATACTGTTTTCCCTTCTTCGATCAAGAGATTGACCTTCCAAATTATATTTATGGTGATGGGGAAAGACCCTTATATGTTGACGAAATATATACGTTAATATATCTTAAAACAAAATGTCTGGAGGAAATGATGTATTCAATTGTTGAGATAAACAATAAGCAATACATGGCAGAGATTGGCAAACCCATTAGAGTTGATCATCTCAATGCAGAACCGAATACTGAGATACTGATTGAAAGGGTGTTGTTATATAGAACAGATAACGAGATAAAGATAGGAACACCATATATTGAAGGTTTGAAGCTTAAAGGAAAAGTTCTTGGAGTTGAAAAGGGTAAGAAGATTAGGGTTTTTAAATATAAGCGAAGAAAAGATTACAGAAAAACCATTGGTTCAAGACCACTTTATTCGGTAATCCAGATAGAGCCGTTGGAAGGAGGCAAGTAGATATGGCACATAAAAAGGGTGGTGGAAGTACAAAGAATAGTAAAGATAGTCATTCAAAAAGGCTCGGTGTGAAAAGGTTTGCCGGTCAATTTGTGAAAGGTGGAACCATAATTGTAAGACAGAGGGGAACAAGGATTCATCCTGGTAGGAATGTTGGAATTGGAAGGGATGATACCCTTTTTGCAAAGATAGATGGGGTGGTAACCTTTGAATCAATGAGGGGAAACAAGAAAAAGGTTTCTGTCTATCCTGCATCCTGAATCCCCGGAAGTGAAGAGCCCAACCGGCTTAAAATACCAGATTATACCTACATAAGACTTCTGTTGTATTAATTATTTTCCAAACCAATG